>JBIPND010000040.1:0-10696 GCA_044374015.1 Luteolibacter sp.
GCGCTGCTGGAGCGCGGCGGCCCGCATCGCCATCACCGGAGAATCGAGGTCTTGAAAGCAGACGCCGACGGTCGCGGTTTGGCCGCCCCGGAGACCGCGGGCGAGGGCGCTGGGTTGGAAATCGAGCTCTTGGATCGCTTGTTTGACCTTGCGCACGGTCTCGTCCTTCACCCCGGGATGGCCGTTGAGAACCCGCGAAACGGTCCATCGCGAAATGCCAAGGTGCTTGGCAAGTGCGGCGGTGGTGTTGGGTCGGACGGCTGACATGCGGGAATGCTTTTTATCACGACAGACAGGCCTTGCCAACACGTGCTTGAAATTTTCTCAGAAACTCCCCGTTCACGACGAACTTAGGCGCATCGCACATCCCAACCGGATATTGTCCCACAGCCCAAGGTTGGCGCGCAGAGCCTACCTTGGCCCGTCTTTCACATTCAAAAACCTAAATTGCTGGCGTTGAATCAGTTGTATTATTTCAAGGTCTCGTCTGGCACTACCTTTCGCTCAGTTTGTTAAACTGTCATTCTTTGGCGGCCGCCTGGGTCGGGGGCGAGGCCTAGGCGGGCGTAGAGGTTTGCGAGTTCTTCTTGGGGGCGGGTGGCTTGGCGGAGGTGAAGGGTTTTGCCGTCCCGCTGCTTGAAGCCGGCGGTGATCCGGTGTTGCTTGAGGGCTTCCAGGGAGACGTGTCCGGCACCGACGGTGCGGGGGTGATCTGTTGCAGGGAGTTGAGCAGAGTGTGCTGGCTGACCTTCTTGCCAAGCCGTCTGGACTCGACGAGCCGGTGGGTGAAGTGGGAGCCGCCCGTGCTGCTGGATTTGGTTTGCGTCCGGCGAATGAGCCTGAGGCGGGGGCTGCATCTAACATGGGGTATTGAGCAACCACAAGCTTCAAAAGTTCTGGTACTGCATTTGGCCTCCAAAAACTGATCCAAGTACCATCAATGAGTTATGATTTTGATGGTGGCGGAAACCACGTATTTTGGTGATTTTTAATTTCTAACTGTCAAAGGTGGGTTAAAGCCATGGACATTCCCTGGGGATGCAGGTGCCAAGTTATTTACCGGTTGGATCATCAAATCTCCGGACGAAGACGGGGCCGGATCAGAATGCCTGCCGTTTGGGGAAACCCGCGCCTTGATGGGACCGGAGCGGCGGGTTCGACAAATGCCTGCTTCGGGTTCATAGTGCGAAGCATATTCCACGGTCCCGGCCGTTTACCCCCATCCCCCCCGATGCAAGAATTCCAGCTCGCGCTGGCATTGTTTCTCCTGTTGAACGTGATCGCCGGATTGCTGCGGATCATCCGCGGCCCGGCGGCGGCGGACCGGATGATGGCGGCGCAGTTGTTCGGGACCACCGGGGTGGCGGTGCTGGTGGTGCTGGTGGTGCTGGTGGTGCTGGTGGTGCTGGTGGTGCTGGTGGTGCTGGTGGTGCTGGTGGTGCTGGTGGTGCTGGTGGTGCTGGCGCAGGGGCTGAAGGTACCGGATCTGCGGAATGTGGCGCTGGTTTTCGCGTTGCTCGCGGTGCTGGCGACGGTGGCTTTCGTGAGGGCATCCGGGGTGGAAAGGGGAGGGGAATGAGCGCGCTGCTGGATGGAATCGGGATCGGGCTTTGCGCGGTCGGGGCCGGGTTTTTTCTCGCCGGGACGCTGGGGTTGCTGCGTTTTCCGGACACGCTGAGCCGGCTGCACGCGCTGACCAAGGCGGACAACCTCGGGCTGGGATTCATCGTGCTCGGCTTGGCGGTGGAGGGCGGATCATGGGCGCTGGCGGGCAAGCTGGGGATCATCTGGCTGCTGGCGCTGCTGGCGGGATCGAGCGCCTGTTATCTAATCGCCCGGCGCACGGATGAGAAACGGCGGGGAGGTGGGAAATGATTGGGATGCTGTTGGGCGGTCTGTTAGCTGTGACGCTGGTCGCGCTGGCGTGGCGGGCGGGTTGGCCGGCGCTCGCCGCGACGGGCTCGCTCGCGGCGGTCTTGTGCGCGGCGGTGCTGGCGGTGCCGGGAAACTCGCCGGGCTTGGTGGCCGAGGTGAGCGCGCAAATGCCCGGCAGCGGCGTCTCGCAGCCGGTCACGGCGGTGCTGTTGAATTTCCGCAGCTATGACACCTGGCTGGAGCTCGGGGTGCTGCTCATTGCGGTCATCGGCGTGCTGTCGCTGCGCGGTGCGCCCGAGTTGACAGCCGCGCCGCCGGGCCAGGTGAGTGCGCTGCTTGCGTGGCTGGCGCGCCTGCTGGTGCCGGTGGTGGTGCTGGTTGCTGGCTATCTGTTATGGCTCGGCACCAGCGCGGCGGGCGGTGCCTTCCAGGCGGGCGTGGTGCTGGGGGCGGGCGGTGTTTTGTTATGGCTGGCCGGCCACCGCCCGGTGACCCGCGAGTGGCTATGGAAGCTGCTGCTGGCGCTCGGGTTTTTCGGCTTCTTCGCGGTCGGCGCGGGACTGATGGCGGGCGGCCGCTTGCTGTTGGAGTTTCCGGCCGGGTGGGCGGGAACTTTGATTTTGCTGATCGAAACCGGGGCGGCGCTCTCGATCGGGGCCACGATGACAGCCTTGTTCATCGGGCTGCATTTTCCCGCGGGCGGAAACCCTAACGAAGGGACGCGGAACGGATGATCACGCAGGACCAGATTTACGGGATCGCAGCGGTGCTGCTTTTTTGCCTCGGGCTGCACGGGGTGGTGGCGCGCCCGGATATCCTGCGCAAAATCATCGCGCTGAATCTGATGGGCGCGGGCGTGTTCCTGTATTTTGTCAGCGTGGCGCAACGGTATCTGCTAGGCGGCTGGCCGGTGCCGCTGGGCATCAATCTGCATGCCGACGGACTGAGCCTGATCATGCTGTTGATGACCGCGACGGTGGCCACGCTAATCACGGTTTACGCGGCGGCCTATCTCCGCGGGCGGCCGGAGCAGCGGTTTCTCTGGCCGCTTTGGTTGTTTCTCTGGGCGGGTTTGAACGCGCTCTACCTATCAGGAGATTTATTCAATCTCTACGTGGTGTTGGAAATCGCCGGGCTTTCCGCCGTCGCACTGGCGGCGCTGGCGGGGAACCGCGCGGCGCTCACGGCGGCCTTGCGCTACCTGCTCGCGGCGATGGTCGGCTCGCTGTCCTATCTGCTAGGAGTGGGCTTGATCTACTCCGAATATGGCGTGCTGGATCTGGCGACGCTCGCCGGGGTGCTCCGGCCGGGGCTGACAACTTCCGTGGCCTTCGGGCTGATGATGCTGGGGCTGTTGATGAAGACGGCGCTTTTCCCGCTGCATTTCTGGCTGCCGCCCGCGCACTCGGCGGCGCTGGCCCCGGTGAGCGCGGCGCTTTCCGCGCTGGTGATCAAGGGCAGTTTCTATCAGGCGTTGTCGCACGGCTTTGCCAAGGCATCGATGTTTTTGGCCGCGGGAGTGATTGTCAGTGCCGCGGGCAGCGGTGGTTCATCACCACGCTCTATGCGATCGGTTATCTGGAGGGCTCGCCGCATCGCCCGCGATTTTTCGGATTCTTTAGCCTGTGCGTGACCGCCAGCACCGGCATCGCGCTGGCGGGGAATCTGATTACGTTTTTCATCTTCTTCGAGTTCCTAACATTGGTGACCTATCCGCTGGTGGTGCATCGCGGCACCGAGGACTCACTGCGCGCGGGGCGGACCTATCTGTGGTACACGATCAGCGGCGGCACCGTCCTGTTTTTGGGAGTCGTCTGGGTCAACGTGCTGGTCGGGCCGGTGGACTTCGGCGACACCGGCGCGCTGGCGGCGCTGGGGTCGGAGCACCGTGGGACACGGCAGGTGATTTTCGCCATTCTGATCGCGGGTCTGGGCGTGAAAGCGGCGCTGGTGCCGCTGCATGGCTGGCTGCCGGTGGCGATGGTCGCGCCCGCGCCGGTGAGCGCGCTGCTGCACGCGGTGGCGGTGGTGAAGGCCGGCGCCTTCGGCATCGTGCGGGTGGTTTACGATGTCTATGGGGTGGTCTTCGCCGACTCGCTGGGAGTGCTTTTGCCGTTGGCGATCCTAGCATCGATCACCATCATCTACGGCTCGCTGCGGGCGCTGGTGCAGGACGATTTGAAGAAGCGGCTCGCTTACTCAACCGTCAGCCAACTTTCCTATATCACCTTGGGGGTGGCGACGCTCGGCACGCTCGCGACCACTGGCAGTCTGGTGCATTTGATCCATCAGGGGGTCATGAAAATCACCTTGTTTTTCTGCGCCGGGGCGATCGCGGAAACGCTCGGGCTGCACCGTGTCAGCGAGTTGAACGGCATTGGGCGGCGGATGCCCCTAACCATGGCGGCGTTCACGGTGGCGGCGTATGGCATGATCGGGCTGCCGCCGCTGGCCGGTTTTGTCAGCAAGTGGTATCTGGCGTTTTTCGGGTTCGGGGTGAAGGCCGGGGTGCTGCCGCTGCATTTCTGGCTGCCGCTGGCCCACCCGGTCGCGCCGGTGCCGGCGAGCGCGGTGCTCAGCGGCGCGATGATCAAGGCGGGGCTGCTCGGCTGGCTGCATTTCCTGCCGTTGGGGCACGCGGAATTTCCCGGCTGGGGGCTTTTCTGCATCGCCGCCGGTATGGCCGCGGCGCTGGGCGCGGTGGTCGTCGGTTGCATGCAGAATGATCCAAAAACTCTGCTCGCCTACTCCAGCGTCAGCCAGATGGGCGTGATGACGCTCATCCTGGGGATCGGTCTAACAAATCCCGGGGCGTGGCTGGCCGCCTTGCCGGTGTTGCTGTTATACGCGCTCAACCACGCGCTGGCCAAGGGTGCGTTGTTTTTCGGAACTGGCGTGGCGCACTCCACAGGCGGCGGCGGGCGGCGATGGGTGATGGCCGGTCTGGCGCTGCCCGCGCTGGCCCTCGCCGGCGCGCCGTGGACGGGAGGGAGCATGACGAAGTATGCCATCAAGGACCTGATCGCGGTGCTGTTCGGCGAGGAAGGAAGCTAGAATAAAATCCGCGTTCCAGCGGTCACCACGCTTGCGGGGATTGCAGGGTTTGCTAGTAAAAGGCCGTGGCGCAGCAAAGTGATGTCCGGGAGGTCCTCCAATATATTCCTCAATTCCGCGGGAAAATCTTCTTCGTGCTCATCGAGGCCGGGCTGTTGCCCGAGCCGGCGGTCGCGGAAACCCTGCTCGATCTGGCGGTGCTCGAGGACCTCGGTGTGAAACTGGTGCTCGGCGTGCTCGGCGGCGATTTGAAGGATCTGTTTGCTTGGACGCTCGAGTGCGAGATCATGGCCGCCCGCGTGTCGCGGCCGATCACCGATCCACTGGCGGCCAAGGAGGTGTTGGAAATCCTCGGGCGCGGGCAGTCGGCGATCATCGATGCCTCGGCGACCGGCCCGTTGGATTCGCCGGTGGTCGACTTCGCGCTGCGCATCGGCGTGGCGAAAATCATCACGCTGCTGGAAGAAGCGATCCTCATCGATGGCGCGCCGGCCCACGCGATCCGTGCCAAAGACGCTGAGTCACTCGCGGGCCACAGCGATCCCGCGGGTGCCGCGTTGTTGTTAGCCGCTGCCGAGGCCTGCAAACGCGGGGTGCCGCGCGTGCACGTGCTCAACGGCCGTCAGCAGGGCGTGCTGGTGGACGAGCTTTTTTCCAATGAAGGCGTCGGCACCATGGTCCACGCCGACAGCTACCGGATCATCCGGGCACTGCGCGAAGAGGACATTCCCGAGCTGCTAGGAATGATCGGCCGCTCGGTGCGCCGCACCAAACTGGTGGAGCGGACCTATGAGGACATCCAGTCGCGGATCGAGGATTTTTACGTCATGGCCATCGATGACAACGTCGTCGGCTGTGTGGCGCTGCACGAGTATCCGGGCGAGCACAGCGCCGAGGTCGCGTGTCTCTACGTCAAGCAGGCGCACGAGGGCAGGGGCTACGGCATCGAGCTGGTCCGTCACGTGGAAAAACTCGCCGGCGAGCGGGGAATCGGCCGGGTCTTCGCGCTGAGCAACCGCGCCGCGGATTTTTTCAAAACCCGGCTCGGCTACGAACCGGCGACGGTCGACGATCTCCCGGAAAAACGCCGCGCCCAGTTTGAAGCCAGCGGACGGGATTCACTGGTTTTCACCCGCAGGCTGGCGGGCGGCCGCCGAAACCAAGTTGACCCAACTGACCAACATGGCTAAGGGTTTTGTCATGCAGGTCACCATTCACGAGGCGAAAACGCAGCTTTCCAAGTTGATCGCGGCAGCGGAGCGCGGCGAGGAAGTCATCATCTCCCGGCGCGACAAGCCGGTCGTAAGGCTGACCATGGTTGAGGAGTTTTCCGGCAAAACCCGGATCGGTGGCCTCAAAGGCAGGAAACTCAAAATGGCCGCGAAATTTGACGACCCCGCGCTTAATGCGGAAATCGCCAAAACCTTCAACAAGCCATGACCCGCACCACCGTGACGGGTTGGTTGCTGGATACCCACGCGCTGTTGTGGATGTTGCATGGCGACAAGCGCCTTTCGAAACCCGCGGCCCAAGTCATCGACGGCAAACTTCCGCTCGATCACTCGTCCGCGAGCTTCTGGGAAATCGCGATCAAGCTGTCCGGGAAAGGCTTCGATTTCGCAATCGATGACGACTGGAACTTCGTTTATCCGGACGAATTGAAGCGCATCGGGGTCCCGCTCCTCTCGCCAAACATCGACGACTGCCGCCTCCTGCAGGAACTCCCCAAGCACCATGGGGATCCTTTCGATCGCATGCTGGTTTGTCAGGCAAAACGCCTTGGATTGGGAATCATCTCCGTGGACACGATCATCGACTCCTATCAAATCACCAGGGTGTGGTGACGCCGCCGGCGAAGCTTTGCTTCTCACCGCCGCTCCAAAAAAACCGTTTCATCGGTGGAAATCGTGGTAAATGTCTTCCGTTCCCCTCACCCATCCCAACCCATGAAACTCAAATTCTGCGGTGCCGCCGGCACCACCACCGGTTCCCAACATCTGCTGGAGGTCAACGGCAAGCGCATTCTGCTGGACTGCGGGCTCTATCAGGGCTCGCGCAAGCACGCTTATGAGGTGAACTGCTGTTTCCCGCATTTTGATCCGGCGACCATCGACATCGTGATCCTGTCACACGCGCACATCGATCACAGCGGCAACCTGCCGAATCTAACGCGCAACGGTTACACCGGAAACATCTACGCCACCCATGCCACGCGCGATCTCTGCCAGATCATGCTGGCGGACTCCGCGCGCATCCAGGAAGGCGACATCGACTGGCTCAACAAACACCGCAAAAAAGACGGCCTGGAACCCGCCGTGCCGCTTTACAACGAGCGCGATGCCGAGCGCTGCCTGCGCCAGTTCGTGACCGTCGGTTATGACCGCCCGATGCATCTGGCGGACGGCGTGAGCGTCACTTTCGTCGATGCCGGGCACATCCTCGGCAGCGCCCAGGTGTTGTTGGAAATCCAGGATCAGGCGGACGGCAAAAAGAAACGTTTCCTGTTTTCCGGCGATGTCGGGCGCGGTGGCAATGAAGTGTTGCGCGATCCGGTGGCGGTGCCGGACGTCGATTTCCTGCTGATGGAAAGCACCTACGGCGGCCGCGAACACGAGGCACCTCCGGGCGTGGACGAACACTTCGCGGAAATCATCCGCAGTGCTGTTAGGCGCGGCGGGAAAATCCTGATTCCCGCCTTCGCCGTCGAGCGCACCCAGCAGCTGCTCTTCGTCCTCAACGATCTTTTCGAACGCGGCGAGATTCCTGAAATCCCGGTTTTCGTGGACAGCCCGCTGGCCGTCAGCGCGACCGAGATCTATCGACTCCACCCGGACGCCTTCAACGAGGAGGTATACCAAGCCCTCTTCGAGCGGCAGAATCCCTTTGGTTTCGAGAATCTAACATTGGTGCGCTCGGTCAGCGGTTCGAAGTCGCTCAACCTGATCCACGGCGTGGCGATCATCATTTCCGCCTCCGGGATGTGCGAGGCGGGGCGGATCCTGCACCATTTGAAAAACAACATCAGCGACCCCAAGACCACCGTGCTGTTCGTCGGTTATTGCGCGGACAACACATTGGGCCGCCGCATCCGCGACCATCAACCGGAAGTCCCGATCCTCGGCGGACGCTACAAGGTGCGGGCGAAAATCGAAATCATCGACTCGTTTTCCGGTCACGCCGACCATTCCGAACTGCTCGATTATTTCGACCGCATCACCGGCCCGAAACACCGCGTCTGGTTGGTCCATGGTGAAGCTGAAAACGCCGAGAAGTTGCGCGTCGCTCTTGCAGAACGCAATGGCAGCTCCATCGAAATCGGCACGCTCGGCAGCGAGGTGGAGTTCTGAGTCCTGGGGATTTTTCAACCCCCGGAAATTTAAGCATCATTTCCGCTTGATGAGTCGGGGGGACTCGTCGCACCGTTTTCGCACATGGAAGTATCGAAGCAAGCATCACCGACCCCGACGGAGTTAATCGACTGGCTCAACGACGAAGGGGTCCTTGAATTGGAGTGGGATTTTCCCGAAGACGGCGACTTGGCAGCGGCGGGACTGGATTCGATGGCCGTGATGCAACTGGTCGTGGCGGTCGAGGATCGTTGGGCGGTCGAGCTCGGCCCCGAGGATTTGACCAAGGCGAATCTGGCCACGCCGATCACCCTGGCGGCGTTGATCGTCGCGAGGACTTCATGACGCCGCCCCGCGAGCTTTTCGATCTCGCGGTGATCGGTGGGGGCAGCGCCGGACTGGCCGCCGCCGTCACCGCCGCGAGAACCGGGGCTCGCGTTTTGTTAGTCGAACGCCACGGTTTTCTGGGTGGTATGGGCACGGCCTCGCTGGTGCATACCTTTTGCGGATTGTATTTGCTGCGCGAGGAACCGGGCGCGGTGTTAGCAAATCCCGGGTTCTCCTCGGAGATTGCCGCCCGGATGATCGAGGCCACCGGCATCGGCCCGCAGCGCATGGGCCGGGTGGACGTGCTGCCGCAGCATCCGGTGGATTTCGTGCGCATTGCCGATGAGATGGTTGCCGCCGAGCCTTCGCTGGAGCTCAGGCTGCACACCGAAGTCAGCGCCGTTTCCCGCAATCAAGAGCATTGGGAAATCCAACTCGGCGGGCGCGGGGGACTCTATCGAGTTTTTACGCATAAATTGATAGACGCCTCGGGCGATGCGGTGGCCGCAAGCTTGTTAGGCGGCGGCACGGCGACGACGGCAGCGCCGAAATTGCAGCGTCCGGCGTATGTGTTCGGCGTCCACAGCACGATTTCCATGGCGGACGAATCCCGGCTTCACACCGCTGGGCTGATCGTCGAGGGCGTGCGCGGCGGGCAAATCCCACCGGATGCCATGGGGATCACCTTCCGCGCCTCCGGCAGGGCGGGGGAAATTTTCGGCAGCATCGACCTGGCTGGCGGGGAAACCGTTGCCGATTTCGATCCGCTCGATCCCGCCTGCCTAACAAATCTGGAACTGCGTGGCCGGAAAGTCGCCACCGCGGCGATGCGTTGGCTGGCCGGCAAGTCCGAAGCCTGGCGCGCCAGTTACATCAGCCAATGGCCGGTGCGCGCCGGCATCCGCGAGAGCCGCCGCTGGCTGGGCGAGTATGTTCTAACCGGCGCTGACGTGCGCGCGGGCAACCGTTTCGACGACGAGATCGCGCTTGCCACCTGGCCGATGGAATTCCGCGAGGACCCCAAAGGCCCGAAGCTGCGCTACCCGGATGAAAACCGCCCCGTCGGGATTCCGCTGCGCTGCCTGCGCCCGGCGGGGGTCGAGCACTTGTGGGTGGCGGGCCGTTGCATTTCCGCGGATCACGAAGCGCAGGCATCGATCCGGGTGATGGGCACCTGCTTTGCGACCGGCGAGGCTGCCGGCCGCGCCGCGCTCGCGTGATCCATCCGCCGCCTTGATCTGCGGTGGAATCGGGACTATTCTCCATCGTTTCATCCCCCCCCCAGATGATGAAAAGTGACCGGCTGATCGCTTATTTTTCGATGGAAATCGCGCTGGAACCCGGCATGCCGACTTATTGCGGCGGCCTCGGGTTTCTCGCTGGTGACATGTTGCGTGCCGCGGCGGACCGGGATTTTCCGATGGCCGGGGTTTCCCTGCTCCATCGCAAGGGCTATTTCCGCCAGCGCCTCGCGGCCGATGGCTCCCAAACCGAGGAGCCCTGCGAGTGGCGGGTGGAGAGTTTTCTCACCGAACTCGCGCCGCGCGCCGAGGTGGTCATCGACGGCCGGGCGGTGCGTTTGCGCGCCTGGCAATACGACGTCGCGGGCGTGCGCGGGGGCAGCGTGCCGGTCTATCTGCTCGATACCGATCTCCCGGAAAACTCCGAATGGGACCGCCATCTCACCGATCATTTGTATGGTGGCGACCGCTGGTACCGGATCTGCCAGGAGATCGTGCTGGGCATCGGCGGCGTGCGCATGCTGCGGGCGCTCGGCCATGACCAACTGGTGCGCTTTCACATGAACGAAGGTCACGCCAGCCTGCTCGCCCTCGAGCTGCTTGACGAGGCGGCGGCCGCAGCCGGACGCGGGGACTTCAACCATGACGACGTCGAGGCGGTTAGGCGGAAATGTGTTTTCACCACCCACACCCCGGTCCCGGCCGGGCATGACAAGTTCCCGCTGGAAATGGTGGGCGCGGCGCTCGGGCGCGGCGAGGTGGCCGAGATGCGCGATGTGTTCTGCTGTGGCGGTGAGTTGAACATGACCTATCTGGCGCTCAACCTCAGCCACTATATCAACGGCGTCGCCA
>JBIPND010000041.1:0-10687 GCA_044374015.1 Luteolibacter sp.
ATCGACCTGGAAAAAACCGTTCAGCAACTCGATAAAGCCTCCGATTTCCTCGCCGACCTCGTTGGCAAGGGCAAAAAAGTCCTCTTCGTCGGCTGCAAGCGCCAGGCCCAGGACGCCATCCGCGAAGCCGCGGAAGCGACCGGCCAACACTACGTCAACCACCGCTGGCTCGGCGGCATGCTCACCAACAGCCTCACCGTGCGCAAGTCGGTCGAGCGCCTCAAGTATCTCGAAACCATCGAGAAGCAGCCTGAGTTCAAAGCGATGTCGAAAAAGGAACTCGCCGCCCTCGGCCGCGAGCGCGAAAAGCTGCTCCGCAACCTTCGTGGCGTGCGCGACATGGACAAGAAGCCTGACGCCGTCGTGATCGTCGACTCCGCCCGCGAAACCATCGCCGTCGCCGAAGCCCGCCGCCTCAACATCCCGATCATCGCCTTGGTGGACACCAACGCCGACCCGGCGCTCGTCCAATTCCCGATCCCGGGCAATGACGACGCGATCCGCTCGATCCGCATCATCCTCCAGAATCTGGTCGATGCCATGGTCGCCGCCCGCAAAAACTAACTTGTTTTCCGATTGCGGGCGTCCTGTCTCACGACGGGTCGCCCGTTTTCATCTCCAGAACCAAAATCTATCTCTCAAATGATCACCGCATCAATCGTCAAAGAACTCCGCGACAAGACCAGCGCCCCCATGATGGACTGCAAAAAAGTCCTCACCGAAACCAACGGCGACATCGACGCCTCCATCAAGCTGCTGCGCGAGCGGGGCATCATGAAGTCCGCGAAAATGAGTGACCGTGCCGCCAACGAAGGCGTCATCACCGCCCGCGTCAACGCGGACGCCACTTCCGGCCTGCTGCTTGAAGTGAACTGCGAAACCGATTTCGTCTCCAAAAACGAAAGCTTTCAGGCCTTCGTCGGCGACATCGCGGACGCGCTTGCCGCCTCCCAAGCCGCCGATCACGCCGCCGCCCTCGCCCATCAACACGGCGAGCAAAGCATCGAAGACGCGATCAAAGCGAAGGTCGGCGAAGTGGGTGAAAACCTCCAGTTCCGCAAATACGTCCGCTTCGACGCAGCTCCAGGCGGCGTGATCGCCTCCTACATCCACCTTGGTGGCAAAGTCGGCGTGCTCATCGAAGTCGGCACCACCAAGCCGGAAAGCAAAGGCACCGCCAGCTTCAAGGAGCTCATCAAGGACCTCACCCTGCACATCGCCGCCTGCGCCCCAAAAGGCCTTTCCCGCGACGACATCCCGCAATCGGTGGTGGACAACGAGCTCGATATTTTCCGCGTCCGCCTCGAAGCCGAAGGCAAGCCGGCGAACATCATTGAAAACATCCTCAAGGGCCAAATCGGCAAGTTCTTCGCTGAAAGCTGCTTCCTCGAGCAAGGATTTGTGAAGGACTCCGACATCAAGGTTTCCGCACTGCTCGAAGCCAAGGGTAAGGAACTCGGCGACACCCTCACGGTGACCCGCTTCGTCCGCTTCGGCCTCGGCGAATAAGCGGCACCCGGTTCAAATTCAAAAACGCCCGCCTCCTCCCCGGAGCCGGGCGTTTTTCATGGAGTGGGATACAATTTGTCGCACGGTCGCATGAATCTTCGGTCCCGGCGGGACCTTTTATCCCGTTGGGACGAGGAGCGGGAGGCAGCAGCAACAACCCGTCCGCACCGGGTGAAACGCTGGCGACCATCGATTCAAACTGCGGGGCAGACCCACCGCAATGCCACCGCACCACCTCCGGAACCACCGCCGTGTTGACCGCGGTGGCGAGTCCCGGCCACGAGCCGGTGGCATTGCAAAGTGGGGTGATTTCTCCGCGACAATCGATGAGCCTAAAAGGGAATTTAGGAAATCAGCCGCGCAGAGGTGAGGTTTGACAGAATTTGCGGATTTGAATACTTACCATCTCATGCACGACATGAGGCAGGACGCTTGGTTTTACTCACGCGAGGGCGAGCGGCTCGGACCGGTGACTTTCGGCGATCTGGCGATCAAGGCAAAAGACGGCGGCCTCAATCCGCGCCTCGACCTGGTTTGGAAACACGGCATGGCCGAATGGACGCCGGCGGGCGAAATCGAGGGGTTGTTCGAGCGCCGCGCCACGCCGGAACCGTTAGAAGCGCTGGCACCCGCGCCGGATCCCTACCCATCCAGTCACGGATCCCCCACCGACCGGCTAACCACCGCCGCATGGCCGGGAGCCCGACGCCGGACCTATCTGTTACTGGTGTTTGTCCTGCCGGTCTTGTGGAACATCGGCATCACCCGCGGGGCCCCGCTGTTGGCCGAACGCTTCGGCGCGGACAGCCTCGGCATGATCGCGCTGGGCGGCGGGATTCTGCTGGGAATCCTGGGCATCGTCGTCGCGGTGAGACGCTTGAAAAACCTGGGCATGAGCGGCTGGTGGTTTCTGGGAAATTTTGTGCCGCTTCTCAACTTCTGGGTCGGCTACCGCTGTTTCGCCTGCCCCGCCGGCTACGCCTATCACAAAAAACTCGACGCCGCCGGCATTCTGCTGGCGATCGTTTATTGGGGAGTGATCCTGCTCGCCCTCGTCGCCGTGGCGGTGGTGGCCGCCTTGATGCGCGGCGCGATCGGCAGTCCCGAACTGCAGGAACAAATCCGTGAACTGGTCCGCCAAGGTGCCGCAATGATCCCGCAAAAGTGATCCAGTTCTCCAAGGAAACCGACGAGCGCCGCGAGGCCGGACCGCTGGAATGCTGGTGCCTCCACGGGGCCGTCGGGATGGCGGCGGACTGGCGCGGACTGGCAAAACAACTTGCCGCCGCCGGCATCGGCACCCGCGCGGTGGACCTGTGGCGGTTTCTCGAATGCTGCCCGCTTCCCCTAACCGATTTCGGCCGGGCCCTGAACGCCGACGCCAGCGGCCAGGTGTTCCGCGGCAGCGGGCGTGCGCTGCTCGGCTACTCGATGGGCGGGCGGATGGCGCTGCATGCGTTGTTGGAGGAATCCCACCCGTGGCAGGCCGCGGTCATCGTTTCCGCCAATCCGGGATTGGAAAATGAAACCGAGCGGGCGCAGCGGCGGGCCCGGGACACCGAGTGGGCCACCGAGGCGCTCACCGGCAACTGGCAACAATTTCTCAACACCTGGAACGCCCAAGCCGTGCTCGGCAACGCCGCCATCCGCGATCCCGGAGCCTCCGGCAGCCTGATGCAGCGGCGGCGCGAAGTGGCGCGCAGTTTCGTCGATTGGTCGCTCGGCGCCCAGGAACCGCTGTGGGACCGGCTCGGCGAAATTTCCATCCCGGTGCTCTGGGTCGTCGGCGGGAACGACGCCAAATTCCGGGCCCTCGCCGAGCGCGCGGTTTCGTTGATCCCGGACGCCCGCCTCGCCATCGCGCCGCAGGCCGGCCACCGCGTGCCGTGGGATGCGGAACAATGGTTCGCCGAGCGCGTCGCCAGCTTCCTCAAGCTCGGCGATTAAGGAATCGGGAAACTCCCTGCTAACTTCCCTGGTTCCCGAGCGAATGAAACCGCTTGCAGCGGCGCTCGATGAGCGTCGACGCCATTGAGAAGCCGAAGTTAGCAGCGTGTTTGTCCGCTCTCCTCACCACTCCGTCCCTTCGTCGATCTCAAACACCGTCCGCCTACCGTCGCCGCGGGCCCTCATACCATTTCCAAACAGCGATTCAGCGGGACCCGCGATCTCACCTACACATTTGGCAGAAGGAAACTTTTACGGTATTGTCAGAAATTCTTACAGAATTCCTGCGTGGTTCAAAGGTTCCAAATAAAATACCGCTCCAGTTAATCATGATTCATGACGATTTCCCCCAACTTCCCTAACATTGAATTTCAGTGGTTTGCAATTGGGAAAACCAGCAAAATTCAGTTGGAATTAAATATGCAATTTAGCGTCTGGCACGCCCAATGCTCGTTGTCAATTGCCACATATTCATGGCCAAATACCCATCAAATGAAAACCAACCCCCTACTCATCGCCCTCGCTGTGTTTGCTTCCGAAACGGTCGCGAATGCAGCCATCACACTTTATACCGACATTGCGGCCTGGGATGCCGCCGTCACCGGAAAAGCTGAAGTCAACCTCGCGGCCCAAGTCGCTGAATTGGCTATACATACGACGGGCTCAGCCTTGTCTCTCCCGCAGGGTCAAACGCTCTCCTTCGACGTGGATTTGGAAGGCGTACAAGTTCCCACTACGTGGGGTACGTGGTCAGGCGGGAATACGCCCGGTGCACTCTTCAGTGCGGACACACCGTTAACCGGCACGTTCAACGCCCCGATTGACGCTTTTGGCATGGAAATCCAGCCGAACAATCTTGATGTTTTCACGATTGAGATGCAGCTTAGCGACGGCAGTATAATATCTCAGTCTGTTAATGGAAACGGAGGTGCACGGTTCTTCGGGTGGGTCAATGCCGGTGGACCGGGGATCACGGATATGGGCGTGTCCACCGACGATCCGGATGGATTCGCCATGGGCCGCATGGTTCAGGGCACACCACGAGCCGCCTCGGTTCCGGACCCCGGAGCCACTATGGTAATGTTACTCGTCAGCGTGAGCGGTCTCGTTGCCGGAGGGCGCTTCCTTAAAAGTCCAACCAAAAGTTGATTCTCCCGCCATGAGCCCCTGAATCCAGCAACACGACCCCCAAACTCTAAACACATGAACTATTATGAAAACGATTACCTCGCTTCAAACTGCCACGGTTCCGTTAATCATCGCCCTCGCAGGAATTTTTGAATCAGTAGCAGGAGGAGGGGCCTGCGCCCAGTGCAGTGGCAGGACCTACACTCTCGACGCGGACTTCGATGAAGGAACTGTCATCAACCTGAATCACACGGCACCGAACAACGATCAATTGCAGATCAACCCTCCCGGCTCGGCCCGGCCTTTTCCGTTCGTCAATATCGCCTGTTCGGCCCGGGGCACCGCAGTCCGGATTGATGTCGATACCGGTGCCATTATCGGCGAATATTTCACAGCGCCAGGTGGCATGGGGCGGGACCCCTCCCGCACAACCGTGGACAAGCTCGGCAATGTTTGGGTCGCGAATCGCGCGGAAGGCGGCCAGTCCGGAGGGCAAGCCAAGGGCTCGATGGTTCGTATTGGATTGGTGCTGGGCGGCACGAGGGGCAACAAGAACATGGATGGCAGCTTCACTCCGAATCCGCTGGGAGAGTATCTCCAAGGGCCGTTTCTTTACAGCACCGTGGTGGATCGTGACGGAGACGGACTCATCAGGACATCACGCGGCCTCGCCAATATCCTGCCATGGACCAACGCAGGGGCAGCGGATACCCATGGAGGGGTCAGCACCGCGGCTGACGAGGCCATTATCACTTACACGCGGGTCACCGGGACCGGCGCGAGAACCGTGGCAATCGACGCCAACAACGATGTATGGGTTGGAGGGCTGAATGACCTTGACCACGAGAAAATCAGCGGAGTGTCCGGCTTGCCGGTTCCGGGGACGCAATTCAATGTCGGCGCCGGTGGTTATGGCGGATTGGTGGACGGTGCCGGGGTTCTCTGGTCCGCAAGAGGAGGCTCCGGACTCTTGAGGTTCGTTCCAAATCCCACTCCGCCACCACCAGGAACCTCGACCTTCCTTGGCAACGGTGGTGGAGACTATGGCATTGCGGTTGATCCCGTCACCGGAAACATTTGGCATACCTTTGTCGGCGGAAACGCCGTCGCGGTGAGGAATCCGGCGGGGACCCATTTGGCGAACTATTTCCACGGTAACACCTATGCCCAGGGAGTAGCCGTTGACGGCCTCGGTAATGTCTGGGTGGCTCACTCACTCGTCGGTGGCTTCACCACGGTCGGACACCTCCGGACCGACGGAACCTACGTCGGAAATGTCAATTTACCGGGAGGTAGCGGTCCCACCGGAGTGGCTGTGGACGCAAACGGAAAGGTTTGGGTTGCCAACTACTACTCCAACAACGCCATGCGCATCGATCCTGCCGCAGGTCCCATCGGGGGAGGTGGTTTTCCGGTGGGTGCCGTTGACATGACAGTGAACCTGGGTGCCGGTGCCAACCCCTACAACTACAGCGACATGACCGGCGCGGTGATTCTGGGCGTAACCGCCCCCTCGGGATCATGGACCGTGATCCACGATGGCGGCTCAGCCGACGTCATCTGGGGGGCCGTTTCGTGGAATGGAATTACCCCCGCCAGCACCAGCATCAAGGTGGAAGCCCGGGCCGCCAATGTGCCAACGGATCTACCGGGCATCCCCTTCGAAGAAGTCACAAACGGCGGCTCCCTGGGCGGGTCGGAAATCGGGCGGTTTATCGAAATACAAGTCAGCCTTGCCTCGACAGACCCCGCCGCGACGCCGGTGCTCCTGGACCTCAGGGTAGCCGACACGATTCCCCCAATTGCGCTGTGCAACGCATTGATGACGAACCGGGGAAAACCCAGTTCGCTCAAGATGTTGAGCGCCACTGACGCCTGTGACGCTCCTAACCAGATCGACCTTTACGTCAAGGACTCCGCCAGCTCCTTTATTGCAGGTCCGTTCGCTTCGGGGTCGCGCGTTCAAATCAACAGAACGACAGGCTCCCCCAGCAGGGTCCCGGGCTCCGGAGGCACCGCCGCGGTGATCAAGCTTAAAGGAAACGCTGATACTTACGGTGTGGATTCTGACGGGAACATCGGCCCCATCCACACCTGCATCATTCCATAGTCTATCGGAATTTGCCTACTAGCCCGCCGCAGCTCTTTGCTGCGGCGGGCTTGCTAAAAAGTGATGGGGTGGTTCGGCAAAAAGGAATGAGCCCCCGGCGGCTTGGGGGTTGCGGGCGGGCGGGGGATCGTTAACCTGCGGCACCATGTGGACCACCGTGCGCGAATTCGAGGACATCCGTTTTGAAACAACCGATGAGGGAACCATTGCCAAAATCACCATCAACCGGCCGGAAGTGCGCAACGCCTTCCGCCCGCTTACGGTCAAGGAGATGCTCGTCGCCTTCGACCTCGCCCACGAGGACCCCAAGGTCGGCGCGATCATTCTAACCGGTGCCGGCGACCTCGCCTTCTGCTCCGGCGGCGACCAGAAAGTCCGCGGCCACGCCGGCTACATCGGCGAGGACGGCATCCCGCGCCTCAACGTGCTCGACCTCCAGAAAAAAATCCGCTCCCTGCCCAAGCCCGTCGTCGCGATGGTCGCCGGTTACGCGATCGGCGGCGGCCACGTCCTGCACATCGTCTGCGATCTCACCATCGCCGCCGACAACGCCCGTTTCGGCCAGACCGGCCCCAAGGTCGGTTCGTTCGACGGCGGCCTCGGCTCCAGTTACCTCGCCCGCATCGTCGGCCAGAAAAAGGCCCGCGAAATCTGGTATCTCTGCCGCCAATACGACGCCCAACAGGCGCTCGACATGGGCCTTGTCAACACCGTCGTCCCGCTCGCCGATCTCGAACAGGAAACCCTCCAGTGGTGCCGCGAAATGCTCGCCCACTCGCCGCTCGCGCTGCGTTGTTTGAAATCCGCACTCAACGCCGATTGCGACGGCCAGATGGGCCTGCTCGATCTAGCAGGCAACGCCACCCTGCTCTACTACATGAGCGAGGAAGGCCGCGAAGGAAAACAAGCGTTCCTCGAAAAACGGAAGCCGGATTTCTCGAAATTCCCGCGGGTGCCGTGAACCTCAATCCCGCCCGAAGCTCATCAGAAAGCGCAGCACATACCAGAACAGCAGCGCCACACTCGCGAACAGCGACAGCGACGCCGCGACATGCTGGCCGGGCTGATAGCGGTGGAGCAGGAAAACAAAGATCCGCAGCAACTCAGGCACGAAGGCTCCGGCGCAAATCGATGCAAGCGCCGAATAACCATAACTCCAACGCTGCTTGACCTCCGCCAGCCCGTTCAGCCAATCGCGCACCGGAGGATGCCAGTAATACGCGATCAAAATGGCCAACATCAGCGCCTGCACGATCAGGCCCGGAACTAAATTCGCCCGCGCCGCCCGCATTCCTGCCAGCCACGGCGCTTCGCGGCGGTTCGGCGGGGTGGTGGCTGGGCAACTCGGCATCGGCGGCGACCCTGTTGCCCGCAAGCGGAATCTTCAAGTGCGGGTTTGCGCCCTTCGTTTGCGCCTGTTTTAAATATGCTCTTGCATTCCGATTGCGTTTAGGTCGAATCTGGGGCCCACCATGAAATTCCGGCAAATTCTCCCTCTCGTTGTGACCAGCCCGTTGTTCGCCCAATCGTCCGACCTGCTGCCGCAGCGGCTGGATGAATTGGTGGTCACCGCCAACCCCTTGGAGCGCACGCTTTTCGAACTCGCCCAACCGGCGACCGTCTTGAAAGGCAGGGAGTTGGGGGAAAAACTTCAGCCGACCTTGGGCGAGACGCTCAATGGCCAACCGGGAGTGAGTGCCACCTATTTCGGCCCCGGCGCGAGCCGTCCGATCATCCGGGGCCTCGGCGACGACCGCGTCCGGATTTTGCAAAACGGCACCTCGGTGCTCGATGTTTCGAACGTCAGCCCGGATCACGCGGTCGCCTCGGATCCGTCCAGCGTCCGCTCGGTGGAGGTGGTGCGCGGCCCGGCGACCCTGCTTTACGGCCCGAATGCGGTCGGTGGCGTGGTCAATCTGATCGACGATCGCATCCCGCAGGAGCGACTCGACGGAACCTGGCCGACGGGGAATTTCGCAACCCATTACGGCACGGTGGACGACGCCAAATCCATCTCCGGCGCGGCCAACTGGGGCGCGGGGCCGTTCGCTTTCCACCTTGATGCCTTCACCCGTGAAACCAGCGACATCGAGATTCCCGGATACGCCCGCTCCGCGAAACTGCGCCAGCAGGACCCGCAGCCGGACGAGGCGCGCGGCACCCTGCCCAACAGCTTCAGCGATTCCGAAGGCGGGGCGCTCGGCGGTTCCTACATCTGGGACAAGGGTTTCGTCGGGCTTTCCTACTCCGGGATGAATTCGCTCTACGGCACGGTGGCGGAAGAGGACGTCACCATCGATCTGCGCCAACGCCGCTGGGATCTGCGAGGAGCCTTCCAGAACCCGAACACGTGGATCAAGGAAATCAATTTCAAGGCCGGTTATACTGACTACGATCACGTGGAGTTAGAAGGTGGCGAGGTGGGCACGCAATTTTTGATCGAGGGATACAATGCGCGGGTGGAGCTGATCCATGAGAAGATCGGAAATTTCGAAGGAGCCGCCGGTTTTGAAACCCAGGCCAGTGATTTTTCCGCGCTCGGAGCCGAGGCGTTCCTGCCGCAAGTGGACAACCGGGTGAACTCGGTCTTTGCCTTCGAAGAAGTAAAACTGGATCCGGTCACCCTGCAATTCGGCTTGCGTTACGATCACCAGACGAACGAAACCGCGGGGCTGGATCTGGACTTCGACGCGTTGAGCACGTCCGCCGCCGTGGTCTATCATCCAGCCGAGGACTATGCCGTCACGCTCGCCGTCGGCTACAGCCAGCGCCCGCCGACTTATGTGGAGTTATTAGCCGACGGCCTCCACGTCGCCACCGGCACCTATGAAATCGGCGATCCGACGCTGGGCAATGAAGACTCGCTTTCCTTCGATCTATCACTTCGGAAGAACGCCGGGCGGATCACCGGCAGCGTTAGCGCGTTTTACTATCGGTTCAATGATTTCATCAGCCTGCAACCGACCGGCAGCGACTTCATCGACGAGGGCGAGGCCTTCCCCGAGTTTGCCTATCAGGCGAGCGGCGCGGATTTCTACGGCGGCGAAATCGAGACCACCTTCCACCTGCTGGAACCGCTGTCCGGCGGCGGCGCGAAAGCACCGGTTAGCGAGCGACTCGACCTGATCTGGCGCGCCGACTACGTGCACGCCGAAGACCGCGACAGCGGCGAGGCGCTGCCACGGATTCCGCCGTTCCGCAGTTCCATCACGCTCGACTATCAGCGCGATGATTTCGGTGCCCGGCTGGAAGGCCAGTGGGCGGCAAACCAGGACCGCATCGCGGATTACGAACTGCCGACCGACGGTTATTTCCTCGTCAACGCCGGGCTGAGCTACGATCTGCAAGTCGGTGATGTGGCGACCACTTTCTATATCAAAGGCGTCAATCTGTTGGATCAGGATGCCCGCCAAAGCACTTCCTTCCTCAAGGACATCGCGCCGCTTCCCGGCCGCGGCCTGGTGCTCGGGCTGCGCTCGGAGTTCTGATGGAGAATGTTAGATATTTCGAGAAGAAGAGCCGGAAAAAAGCCGAGCCTACAGGGCGCATGAATCGCAGGGGGCGCGGAGGCGGAGCGGCTTGCCGTGGAAGCGCTGGTAGCTTTTTGGAAGTGTCCAGCGGAAGCTGAGACCTTACGACGACTGCGCATGAGCGGCCATAGGTCGGTAGAAAAGCCAGGAAATCATCTTCCCGGCGAACTGAGCGCGAGTGTGGAGTGCGGTGGCAGAGCGCAGCGGCGAGACCGCTTTGGATTCTTTGCGAAGCCCAAGGTGGCCGGTGCTGCTTAATCATCCAAAGCGGTGTGGCGCTTCGCTTCCCACCGCAGTCCAAAGGGCCGCCAAGGTATGGAGTGCGGTGGCAAAGCGCAGCGGCGACACCGCTTTGGATTCTTCGCGAAGGCAAGGTGGCCGGTGCTGCTTAATCATCCAAAGCGGTGTGGCGCTATCGCTTCCCACCGCACTCCAAAGGGCCGCCAATGTATGGAGTGCGGTG
>JBIPND010000525.1:0-3331 GCA_044374015.1 Luteolibacter sp.
CGAATTCAAATTCTACCAAGGTGGAGAAGTTGTTGCGGGCCTTCAGCCCTTTGGAATTGGGGGGCAGCAGACCCAGGCCGCTGGCCTGGGCTGACGTGTTGCCGGACCTTTGGTCCTGAAGAGAGGATGGCAGGAGGGATGTTGGGATCTGCAAGTTCGTGTTCATAGCAGGCTGCGGCCTTTGGGGGTGAGTCGGTATTTTTGGAGGCGGCTGTTGGGTTTTTCGGGGATGGTGCGTTCGATGAGGCCTGCTTCGAGGGCCGGAAGAAGGTAGCGGTCGCGAAAGTTCGCTTGGCTTTGCAGTTTGAGCGCGAATTGCGACTCCACGCGCCCTAAGGCACCTGATGAAAGGACGCCAAGGAGCTTTCTGACTTCACCTGTGACTTCACCTGTGACTTCACCTGTGACTTCACCTGTGACTTCACCTGTGACTTCACCTGTGAATTGCGGGGTGACTTGCGGGGTGACTTGTTTCGACTCTACCTCTGACTCGGACTGGGGGGGCGGTCTGGGAAATTCTGTGATGAATATGTCGGCGATTTGGGAGAAGCGGACGTTGGGGGCTTTTTCGAGAATGAGGGGGATGCCACGGCCCCAAGCTTCGATGAGCTGGATGCGACGGAGAAGGTCGGCGATGAGGGGATTGCGGCGGCGGGAGACTTTGGAGGTTTTAAGCGTTTTCAGGGAGACGCCTTCCATCAGAGTTCCCGGATTGCGGACTTCGACACGATCCGGGAAAATGGCGATGCGCACTTCGTCGGGGTCGCGATAGTCGCGGTGGCAGAAGGCATTGATGATGGCCTCGCGGAAAGCATCACGGTTGATTTCAGGCACATCCACGCGGACTAGGCCATCGAGTCTCATGCCGATGCGGATGTTCTTGAGAATGTATTTTTCGGCTTCTTCGATGAGGGTGAGGATGTCACCGGTGAAGTCGTGCTGGTCGATGATGGTCGAGGTAGAGGGGGTGGCGAAGACAGCGCAGCGAAGGGTAAGAGCGGGAGGTTTTGCGAAGAAGACGCGGGTTGCATTCAGGTAATGCCCGTCCGTGTAAAGCCCGAGACTTTCGAGAGCGCTTTGCGAGGTAGTCCAGGGGAGACCGGCCTTGCGGAGGAATGCGCGGATTTTTACTGAATCGAGTTTTAGTGCTGCGTTGGTGATGGGCTCCGAATCCCAGCCACGATGGCTGCGGTTCTTGCGGAGGATGATGGATTCGATTTCTTTAGCGGATAGCTGGCGGTCTTCATCGGCGACGCGCATGTAGGCACGGCCGTGCGAGTAGTAAGGTTTTTCGCTGCCAGAGAAGGCGACGCGGATGCAAGACTTGCCCTCAAGAAGCACGGTAGAGACTTCCGGGTAGATTTTCGGCTCGATGTGGGCGGCGATGGACTGGGAAACTTTCCTCAATGTGGTTTCGGTGACCTCCATTCCCGCAGGAGTTCCTTCGTTTTTGATGCCAAACCAGAGTTCCCCTGCCCCGTGCTTGTTGAGAATCGCCGCCATGGAGTTGAGTCCATCGCTGAGTTCAGCGAGGCTTTTCTTGAACTCGATGGTTTCGGATTCCTTCATTTCAGCATTCCCTCCAAATCAGCAATGTCCTTGAGCACTTCCTGGCCGAGCTTATTCATGCGCTTGAGGAGGGTCTTGGGTGGTTCGTAGGTGCTTTCCTCGTGCTGGGTGACCTTGTAGCGGTTGAGCGAGAGGTCGTATTTGTTGGTGCGAATCTCGTCGGCTGGGACGGTGAAGCATTTGCCCGTGCGCTCGGCGGTTGAACTCGGAACGGGGAGCGCGGAGCTCGGAGTTTTTCCCTTCCGCGTTCTGCGTTCCGACTTCCCCGCTTCTTCACCGTTCCGCGTTCCGAGTTCCCCGTTCCGACTTTTCCACTGTTTCACCAGATCCGGGAGGTCATTCTTGTCGGGCTGGGGTGTGCGTTTGTCATCGAGCGAGTAGCCGTCGGCCTGGACATCGTAAAACCAGACATCGCCGGTGCGGCCGCCTTTGGCGAAGATGAGGATGGCGGTGGAGACGCCGGCGTAGGGCTTGAAGACTCCGGCGGGCAGGGAGATGACGGCTTCGAGCTGGTTGTCATCGACGATGATCTGGCGCACGCCGAGGTGGGCCTGGCTGGAGCCGAATAGCACGCCGTCCGGCACGATGACGGCGGCGCGTCCGCCCATCTTGAGCATGTGGAGGATGAGGACGAGAAAGAGTAACTCGGTCTTCTTGGTCTTGACCTTA
This sequence comes from Luteolibacter sp., assembly GCA_044374015.1. Classification (GTDB taxonomy): domain Bacteria; phylum Verrucomicrobiota; class Verrucomicrobiia; order Verrucomicrobiales; family Akkermansiaceae; genus Luteolibacter. The sequence continues at coordinate 2,239 of JBIPND010000525.1, forward strand.
CTCTTGAGCATGGGATCGACGTTTTCGAGGTCGATGGTGCCCTTGAAGGGCGGATTGGCGAGGATGACGTCGAAGAAGTTGGAGCATTCCTCGGGAAACTTTTCCGAGAAGTTCGATCCGAGCGTGTCTTGGAAGTGGATGCTGGGGGCCTCGACGTTGTGCAACAACAGATTCATGGCCGCGGTGCGGAGCATGGTGATGTCGAAATCGAAACCATGGAACATGCCGCCGCGGATGTGGGAGAGGTAGGGTTCGAGCAGGTCGCCGGGGTAGTGTTTGTTTCCCTCCGCGTCGGTCTCCACCAGGGCGGCGGTGGAGTATTTCTCGTAGAGGTAGAGCATCACGGAGATGAGGAAACCGCCGGTGCCGCAAGCCGGATCGCAGACGGTGTCGGTGGGCTTGGGGTCGAGCATTTCCACCATGGCGGCGATGATGTGGCGCGGGGATCGGAACTGCCCGGCGATGCCGGCGGTGGAGAGCTTGCCGAGAAGGTGCTCGTAGATGTCGCCCTTGGCATCGCCTTCGGTGAGCGGGAGTTCCTCGATGACGGTGATGGGATTGGTGATGCCACCGGAGTGGAAATCCAACCAGATGGCGTCGATTTTATTGCGGTAAGCGGTGGCGAGGGTCATTTGGGTAAAAGCTGAAATTTGGAAAGCTGAAAGCTGAAATTGGGAGAAGCCGGGTGAGCGGTGTTTGGCGGGAATGCTGGGACTAGATGCTGAAGGTGTCGGGAAGTTTTCGTATTTGCGGAGTGGTGCCGGTTGGGATAAGCTCCGGCGCGATGACTCTGACCGTAAATATCCCTGACGATTTGGCGGCGGAGCTTGGCAACGAGTTCCAGAACCTCGGCCATGCCGCTCTCGAAGCCTTGGCGGCGGATGCGTATGCCAAGGAAGTGCTGTCGCTGGAACAGGTCCGCAGGATGCTGGACTTGGGATCGCGCTGGGAAGCGCAGGCCGTGCTGAAGCAACATGGCGTTTGGCCAGGACATTCGGCTGAGGAGATTCTGCAGGACGCCCGCAGTTCGTTCGAATTCCGGAACGCCATCCCGTGATCGTTGTCAGCGACAATTCCGTCCTGTCCTGTTTGG
>JBIPND010000526.1:0-3330 GCA_044374015.1 Luteolibacter sp.
ATTACGCCGAGATCCAACAGCTTTGCGCCTCCATCGCCGACCCCCGGTTGCACGCGCTCTGTGATTGGTTCCTCACCCAGCTCGGCGACCGCTTCCGGCGCACCGCCGCCGCCAAGCGCAACCACCACGCCCGCCGCGGCGGACTCGTCGAGCACGTGGCGCAGATGATGCGCTCCGCCGCCGCGCTCAGCCCGGTCTATCCGGATCTCAACCGCGATTTGCTTCTAGCAGGAGTGCTGTTTCACGACTGTGGCAAGCTCTGGGAGAACTCCTATCCTGAACATGGATTCACGCAAATTCTCAGCCTCCACGGTGAGATGATGGGCCACATCCCGCTTGGCATCGAACTGGTGAACAAACTCTGGCGCGATCTGATGGAATCTCCCGAAGCCGCCGCGTGGGCGGACCTCAAGCCGACCTCGGAGGACACCCGTCTCCACCTGCTTCACCTCATCGGCAGCCACCACGGCGAGTATGCGTTCGGCTCGCCCGTGCTGCCGCGCACGCCCGAAGCCTTCGCTCTCCATTATATCGACAACATGGACGCCAAGCTCGAAATGATCCGCGACGCCTACACCCAGACGCAGGAAATCGCACCTAACATCTTCGAGCGCGTGTTCCCGCTTCAAACCAATCTGGTGAGGCCGCTGCCACCCTACACCATCCCCGAGGAAATCCACGGGGATGAGGCGACAGTCGGGTAGTCAGGAGAATTCACCGAATGGAACGATCCCCCTGGGAACGCCGACGTCCTCGTCGGCAGAGCGAATGAGAAATCCAACGCCGGGGTCGTCAACGGCTTCTCGTTGACCAAGCATTCTCAAGCCAACGAGGACATTGGCGTCCCCGGGTTGCAGAAAGAAGCCCGTGCGCGAAAAGAGGAAATCGAGGAAATGGGTGGGAAGCTCGCCGTTTTGGCCCAGCGCATATTCGAAAATGAGCGAAATGGAAGGGTTTGAGTGGCGATGGTTCAGCCCCTCCGTTCCCTCGGTTTCCTCCTGTAAAAAATTCTGAGTCCTCGGATCTCCACGACCTTGGCCGGAGCCGGGCTATTTCAGCTCCCGGCGCAGCGCCACAACGCTGTCGCGGATGGCGAAGGCGGAGCTGCGGATGCGCTCGAGCGCGGCCTTCTGATCGGGATCCCGCTCGGCGTCTATCAGAACCTGGCAGGCGCCGACCGCTTCGTTGAGCCAGTTCAGGCAGCGTTTCAAAACCGCCAGCACAAACCCGGTTTCCGGCTCGTAGCCGCTGCCGCGCCCGTTGAGCACGCCGGCGAGTTTGCCGCTGACCTGCAGCAGTTGGGTGATCAGGACGTAAGACGGGGTGCCGGGCCCGGCATCGCGCTGGATCACCTCCATCGCCCGCATCGCCAGTTCCTGTGCCTTGGACTGGAGCGGGTGGTCCGGCTCGTCGCCGAAACCATCGTCATCGTCACTTTTGAAATCATCCTCATCGGCATCCTCGTCATCGAAATCATCCAAGCCGTCGTCCAGCAGGCGGTAGCCCTCTTCATCGAAATCCTCCTCGCCGGCCTCGTCGCGCTCGGCGAGCGCGTCTAACAATCCATCCCAGCCCATCACGAACGCCTCCTTCTGCTCGCTGTCGGAGTCCTCCATGTATTTCTCCAACACCTCCTGATAGGCATCTGTCAGGCGGTCGGATTCCTTCAGGCGTTCCTCCCAGGCGTATTCGTCGAGTTCCTCGGCGCCGTCTTCATCCGGGCCGTCGGGCTCGCGGCGGCGGATGATCTGCGCCATGAAATCGCGCATCGAATTCAAATTGGCGAGTTTCTGGGCGTTTTCCGCGTCCTCGTCCATTTCCCACTCATGCGGAGAGATGGTGAGCATGTAGCTGGACGTCTCGATGACCACCCGGCCGTTGATCTCGCTGAACCACTCCAGATAGAGCGTGTTGCGCCACTCGTGCGGGATTTCGCGGTGGTTCTGATAGAGTTCGTGGACCTCCTCCTCGCCCACGGTGGGCACCTTGTTTTTGCGCGAGGCGGTCATGTCGCCGACGATTCCCGCCTGGTCCATGTCCAGCGCTTCGGCGTCCGGGATCGACCGGGGCGTGGGATTTTCAAATTGCAGCCGGGTGCCGGCGAGGTCGCGCCAGCAATCGCCGTCGAGCGAGAGGATCAACGGCTCGTCTCTTCCGGCCAGCCAGACACGCCCCGTCGTGCGACCCTCGACGGTGTTGTCAATTTCGCCATAGGCGACGGCTTCATCGATCCTCCATGCCATGGCGGATAGTTTCCGCAAGGGCGGGGGCTCCCGTCAAGCCAGCGTCGCGGCGGCTCAATAATGCTGCTTGTCGGGCAACCGCGCGTATTCGCCCGCCAACTCCAGCGCCTCCGCGCGGCACAGCTCGTGCGATGGAATCTGCCGCTGCCCGGCAGGCAGGCTCATTTGTCGGAAAAACTCGCGGTCATCAAAGCCGATTTCGGCCGCATCCTCGACCCGGAACCCGTAGTAAATCCGCTCGATCCGCGCCCAGTGGATCGCCCCCAGACACATCGGGCACGGCTGGCCGGTGGTGTGGATCTCACAGCCGGCCAGCGAAAAGGTCCCCAATTTCGCGCAGGCATCCCGGATCGCGGTGACCTCGCCGTGGGCGGTCGGGTCGTTGGTGGCGATCACGCGGTTCCAGCCCTCGCCGATGATTTCGCCGTCGCGCACCACCACCGCGCCGAAAGGACCGCCCGCCCCCGCATTCATGCCCTGCCTGGCAAGTTCGATCGCCCGCCGCATAAAAAATTCCGGTGCTTCCATGGCCGCGATTTTCTCTCCGATTCGGATTTCCGCGATCAAAAAAATCTCCAGCTCCAGTCAGTGAGCTCCCGGAGCTGGCAGAATGCCGAATTGATCACTGGAAGTTTGGCGGAAACAAGAGGACAAATCCCCTGATTATTCCTTACCAACATGGCCCCCCAAACTGAAATCCCCCCCGATCTCAAAAGTCGCGTACAATCCGCAGAAACGATCAACCGGGCGATGGCGCGCTTTCCGCTGCTCGTCCAGATCCTCCGCGAGCTCGACGCCGCGCCGGTTCCCCACCCGGGTGATGACGAGCTGTGGCACGGCTGCGACCGCGCTCTAACCACCATGCTCGCCGAACTCGCCTGGATCAATCCGGCGGCTCCCGGGGTGCCCTCGGAGGCGGAGGCCCTCGCGCGCAGCTGGCTGAATACCGGCAGGAGCGCGCGCCTCATCGATGCGGACAAGCTGCGGCTCGCCCATCAGTTCATCGACCGGATCCTCGGCGACGGGCCGGGCTAACCACCTCTCACTCGAAAGCGGATGAAGAAGCTGCGCGCAGATCACGCGCGTC
>JBIPND010000527.1:0-3327 GCA_044374015.1 Luteolibacter sp.
CTTTTTTCAATTCCCACCGCAGCTACGAGGTGGATTTCGATGAAGTCAAAGGCCAGCACCACGTCAAGCGTGCTTTGGAGGTCGCCGCCGCCGGCTCCCACAATTTGATCATGGTAGGCCCCCCAGGCACTGGCAAATCGATGCTCGCCAAGCGTCTGCCCACCATCATGCCGGACATGACCGAGGATGATGCGATTGAGACCACCAAGATCCATTCGATCACCGGCATGCTCGATCCGATGCGCGCGTTTCTAACCACCCGGCCGTTCCGCTCCCCGCACCACACGATTTCCGACGCGGGTTTGTTAGGCGGTGGCACCAATCCCGGCCCCGGCGAAGTCTCGCTGGCGCATCATGGCGTGCTGTTTCTGGATGAGCTGCCTGAGTTCAGGCGCTCCACGCTGGAGGTCCTCCGCCAGCCGTTAGAGGACGGGCATGTGACGATCTCCCGCGCGGCGGGCTCGCTCACCTTTCCCTCGCGCTTCATGATGGTGGCCGCGATGAATCCGTGCCCGTGCGGCTACTATGGTGACTCGAAGCGCGAATGCCGCTGCTCGAACCGGCAGATCGAAAACTACCGCCAGAAAATCTCCGGCCCGCTGCTGGACCGGATCGACTTGCATGTGGAGGTGCCGCTGGTCGATTTTCGCGAACTCTCATCCAACACCAACAGCGGCGAAAGTTCGGAAACCATCCGCCAGCGGGTGATCGCCGCCCGGGGAATCCAGTTAGATCGCTTCAAGAAATCGTCCAACTCCACGAACTCCGCCATGGGCTCCCGGCTTGTCCGGCAACACTGCCAGCTGGACTTGGAAGGCAACCGCTACCTCGAGCACGCCATGGAGGAAATGAACTTTTCCGCCCGCGCCCACGACCGGATCCTGAAAGTCGCCCGGACGCTCGCCGATCTATCAGGATCGCCGGGCATTCGTCCGAATGACATCCTGGAGGCGATCCAATATCGATCACTGGACCGGAAGTTGTTTTCGTGAGCCACTCTGACTACGTCCGGCACTGAATCCGCCGCGCCGCGGTGTGCCGCACACCTGGATGATCCGCTCGAAGCGGGCTGGCAGCAGACGCTGGCAATGTTGGGCCAAGCCCCAATTCAAGCCCGAACTCCGGCGTTTTGTTCTGCGCGGACTCATCAAACAATCGCGGATGCCCCTCAACGCCAACCGCCACTCCCACCCGGTTAGGGTTCCACGAGCTCCGGGGCCACCAAAAGCGATACACAGGCTTCCTTTGGAAAACGCATGCGTTGGAGCAACTGAAACATCGCCCGGCGGCCGATTTCCGCAGCCCTGACATCCACCACCGCGGGTTGCGGATGGAGCGAATTCAAGTAGGGCCGCTCGTTGTTGCAGCGCACCATATGGATGTCCTTGCCTAGGGTCAGCCCTACCCGGACCAACTCGGCATAAACACAAGGTGCCAGGATGTCCATCGTTAGAAACAAACCGAGCGGGCGTTTTTTCCGGCCGGCGAGTGAATCGACAAGCGGCCCCACCGCCTCCGCCATCACTTGATGAAGGCTGGGACCCCGATTCAACAAATCCGGCGCCCACAGGTCGGTCACCTCGCCGCCAGAGCGGGTGATCGTGGTGGTGAATGCCAGGACCCGCCGGTCGTAAATCGGACTGCGCCCGCCGAGCACTGCAAATGACTTGCAGCCCGTTTGCCGGAGATGATTTGCCGCCAGTTCCCCCGCGAGATAGTGGTCGGGAGTCACCCGGTCGAAGGGCGTGCCATCATGAATACCCATGAACGCGACCACGGGTGATTGCCCGGACATGGGCGCAAAACTTGCACGCCCGGTGGTGTCGAGAACCAGGAACCCATCGGAACCACCGCCATTCACGAGGGCGGAAAATTCCTCCACGCTGGAAACCCTCTCGATGGTGCGGTTGATCTTCAATTCGGCGAGCGCCTGCTCGATGCCGTTGAGCGCGTAGGCATAGACTGGAGCGTAGTCGGTGATCCAGTTTAGGCCGAGCTCGCCCACCAGCACAACCCTCACACTCTGCTTGGAAGGCGCGGCATCCAAGGGCTTGCGGGCTCCGCGCCTGCGTTCGATTGGGAGCGGTTCATAGCCCATTTCCTGCATCACTTTTTTGACAGCCGCTTGTTTTTGTGGGTTCACCAGGGGCGAACCGTTCACCACGCGCGACACCGTGCTGACCGAGACGCCGGCCCTCAGTGCCACATCCGCCAGCTTGAGATTTCCTGTATCAGACTTTTCCGGTTTCGTTTCCTTTTGGCGCTTCATCGAGAGGCTCTTGAGTAGTGCCCGGGTTCGGGATTGCAAGAATCGAGTTGTTTGCAAAATTCGCAATTTGCTGCAAATATCATCCAAAATCCAAGCGGCGGGTTTCCCAATAATCACCTTGAATAGATTCCTGCCTGTGGATTCGTTTCATCATGGTAGCAAACCCCTGAAAAACCTTCAAAAACCCTTCAAAACATTGGATCCACCCACGCAGCGGGAAAGCCTCCAGATGATTCCGGCGTATTGCAACTTGCAGCAAATCCAACTTGTCTTGTGCCGCCCATCGCTCATAAATATCCCGATGCCCCTAAAAACTATTTCCCTGATTTTCGCGATGTCGATGGTTTGCGCGTGGAACCAGGCGTCCGCCCAGAACGCCGCGCCCACCCACGAACCTCGCAATGAGGCAGAGGCTCAATCGCAAAACAAGTATGCGGATCAGGTCAAACCCGAGCTCTATCGCAAGTGGCTCGATCACGTGAAAAGCCGCGGCCCAGAGGAACAAGCCTGGTTCCACACGCTGGAGGACCAACTCGGCAGTTTCTACTTTCCCGCCTATCTGAAGGAGCTTTTCGGTCCGAACTTCAACCGGGAAAACGACGCGTGGGCCTACGTCAAGGACGACCCCACCCTGCCGCGCCTGTTGATCATCGGCGATTCGATTTCGCGGGCCTACACGGTGGATACCCGCAAGGCGCTCAAGGGGAAAGCCAACGTCCACCGCGCTCCCGCCAACTGCGGGCCGACCGGGAAATTCCTGGAGCTGGGCGAAACCTGGCTCCATCAGAATGGCAGCAACAAGTGGGACGTCATCATTGTGAACTTCGGCATTCACGACGGGAAAAACCCGGCCGGATACGAGGGCAAGCTGCGCAAGGTGATCGCCCGCCTGAAGCAGACCGGCGCGACGGTTTTCTGGGTCCGCACCACGCCATGGGGCAAGGATCCGAAGGTTTTCGATGACGGCGCGAACGGGGATGCCAGCATCGTGACCAACGCCATTGCCGACCGCGTGGCCAAGGAAGAAGAACTCAAAGTGATCGACGCCCATGCCGTGA
>JBIPND010000528.1:0-3323 GCA_044374015.1 Luteolibacter sp.
TCATTCGGTGATCTTGCCTAACCCCCTCACATGCCGGTCCGCATCTATGATTGTCTGGAGCATGAGGTCGCTTGGTCCGGGGCACTGCCTGCGATCGCGGACATCTATCACACGCCGCGATGGGCGGCCCTTCAAGAGCAGGGTGACCAAGCGAGGGGATTGATGTTCGAATACTCAGATTGGAACGAAAGATGGTTGTATCCGTTCATCAGGCGACCCGTCCCCGATTTTCTTGCCAACGGTCTTCATGACATCGAAAGCCCCTACGGCTATGCCGGGCCGCTGTCGTCCTCGGACGACCCGGAGTTTCTCGCCGCAGCCCGGAGTGCCTTGGATCAGTGGTGCTCGGAAAACCGGATTCTCGCCGAATTCACGACCTTCCATCCCTTGCTCAGTAACGAGAAATGGATGGCCGGTGACATGCGGATCTTCAAAGACCGGGACACGGTCTCCATGGAATTCAAAAGTCATTGCGAACCTGACTTTGCATTCGCAGCCAATGCGCGCGGCAGCCTGAAGAAAGGCCAAAGCGAAGGTCTCGTTGCGAATGTCCTCAATACAGAAGAGTATTTCCACAAGTTCACCGCTTTCTATTTGGACGCGATGAAGGCGATGGGAGCTTCCGACTTCTATCTTTTCGATCCTCGGTATTTCGAACGACTTGAAAAACTTGTCCGTGAGTCTGGTTGGCTAGTGGTCTCCGAACTGGACGGCCAATGGGCTGCCGCGGCCGTTTTCCTCAATTACGGCTCCTTCAGTAATTACCATCTCTCCGCCCAAAGCCTCTCGATCAAGGTTCCGGGGGCGACAAACATCATTTTCAAGACCGCGGCCCGGAAGGGAATGGAAACCGAGCTTGCCGGGCTACACATGGGTGGCGGCAGGACAAACGCCGCGGACGACAGCCTTTTTAAATTCAAGCGCTCCATGAGCACCCGGACGCATCCGTTCATGATTGGCAGAAAGGTCCATCGCCAGAACGACTATGATGCCGTCAAAGCGCTTTGGAGATCCACTTATCCGGAGTCGACGGCCGAAAAATTACTGTTTTACCGCTGATCCAATGCGGATCGAAGCAGGCCCGCCATCCTCGCTAGATCAGCTTCGTCATATCGCTGGCTGCGGATTTTCTCTGCATCAGCGTTTTACCAGAATGTTCTGACGCGGAAAGGATCTCAGAAACTCCACGATCCGGGTGCAGGCGTTTCCATCCCCATAGACGTTGGGTTTTCCTGCGAAGGCTTTGCGGAATGAATCTCCCAAAGCATTTGGCAGGGCCTCGTTGATCGCCCTGACATCCGCGGGAACGTTCATGACATTCGGATTGCTGAAGCGACCTTCCTGCCTACAGCCCACATTGACAACCGGAACCTCGAACGACTGCGCCTCGATCATGCCGCTTGATGAATTCCCGATCATCAGCTTCACGTGATTCAACATCGAGTAGTAGCGGAGCTGACCAAGGCTCATCTCGAACCTCACCTTTGGATTGCTCGCCGCGATTTCCCGCAATTTCCGGTTGATCGCGTCGCCCCCCTCATCAAAATTCGAACCCGTGGCCATCACCTGAAAACCGTGTCGCTCTGTAAGGCTCTGAATGATCGCCTGAATGAACACTCCATCAATCGCATGGGTCAGCGTGTCAGGATGAAAGGTCAGAAGCACGGTCGGCAACAAGGAATCGAGGCCGAACTGGCCGAACAAGCCTTCCTTGTCGAGAAACTCCATCGTTTTAATCTGATCCAGACCGGGTTCGCCACAACGGCAGATCCGCGCTTCGTCCTCATTCATCGCAAGCAGCATTTGTTTGGCGGCCTCGGTCGCGGGAAAGTGCGCGTGAGCAAGCTTGCTGACCGCATGGCGCACCTGGTTGTCCAGGGCTCCTTCCGTGATATCGCCACCGGAAATGTGCGCCAAGGGCGTATGATTCAGTAGCGAGGACGAGGCGATTCCAAGCAACTCAAAGCGGTCCCCGATCACTACCAACCAATCAGGGCGATGGGCACTCAACCATTCGCCGCTCTGCACCTGGAGTTTCGCCAACGATCGCGTCAGGTAATTTTCGGTGCCCGGATCCTCGAGGAAATCAAACTCGGCTGCGATGTGAAAGCCGTCCTCGACGATCACTGACTTGGTGCGGCCAAACTTATCCGACAGATGCGCCCCTCCGACAAGCAACCGTAGGTCCATGTCCGGCGACGCCTCCAGCTGCCTCAATAACGGCTGCAAATGCCCGTATTCCGAACGACTTGAAGTAAAAACGGCAATGAGCATTATCGTAAGGGCTGCCACGCAGTGGCGTGATTGCGGCGGCCCGAGAAGATACCCGCCCGCACCGCACGGTCAAGCAAGGGCAATCTGGGGAAAAATTGACTGGATTAGGCTGGGAACCTGACAAAAATGCTTGCGAAGCCATGCCGTCAAATCCTCATTCCACCTCCCTAGATGCCCGGTGAATTGAAACATCTGATAGTCAACCATTCGGCCACGATTCGGGAAGCGATGACGACGATCGCGGAGGGTGCATCCCGGGCGGCTGCCGTCACCGGACCCGATGGATGTATTGTGGGCATGCTTACCGATGGCGACCTCAGGCGCTTGCTGCTTTCCGGCGCGGAAATGGATTCGCCCATTGAACCCGGTATCACCCGTGATTTCACATGGGTTGGGCCAGAAACATCCCGAGTTCAAGTATTGGACCTGATGCAGGCCCGGAATATCGAGCAGATTCCGATTCTCGACGGGAAACGACGTCTGATTGGCGTCCACCTCATTGGTTCGATGTTTTCCCGGAGCATCCTGCCTAACCAAGCAGTCATCATGGCTGGCGGAAGGGGCACCCGGCTCGGCGAGCTGACTCGGGCCACGCCCAAGCCGATGCTGAAAATCGCAGGTAGGCCGATTCTGGAACGCATCGTTCTCCACCTCGTCGGATCCGGGGTCCGTGTCATATACATTTCCGTGAATTATCTCAGCAAAGTCATCGAGAATTACTTCGGCGATGGCAAAGGATTTGGCTGCGAAATCCGCTACCTAAAAGAGGAGGTGCCAATGGGAACCGGCGGAGCCCTTGCTCTGCTGCCGGAAAAGCCGGAGCATCCGCTATTGGTGATGAACGGTGACCTTGTTACGGATTTCAACGTGCGGGGCATGCTTTCCTATCACGAAGCGGGAACGTACGCCGCTACCCTGGGCGTGAACCACTATTGCCACAACGTTCCATTCGGTTGCGTAAGTCTTGAAGATGGGGTTGTCTCCGGATTTCGTGAAAAGCCCATGCTGGTCGAGACTGTAAATTGTGGCATTTACGTATTGTCCCCCGC
>JBIPND010000529.1:0-3315 GCA_044374015.1 Luteolibacter sp.
TTTCCAGTTCGAGCAACGCCTCCGGATTGCGTTTTTCCAAACCCGAGACGAAGAGGCCGAGGAAACCCCGGAAGATGTTGGACAGGCGGCGGAACATGATGGGATCTAGGGTTGGGGGTGGTTTGGCAGGCGAAGATTGCCCTGTGAAACTGATTTGCCTTTCCCGGAATTTCAAGCTGTCACTTGATTCTTGGAAATAAACCGGGATTTCCCACTTCAGCCGGTCACCTGGCTCACCACCTCGCCATCGTAAAACTTGGTCGTCAGGAGATCTCCGCCGTGCAGCGATTTCGCGGAGCGGACGAGCTTGCCATCGGCGCCGAGGGTGATCGAGAACCCCCGCTGGAACGCGGACTCCGGGCCTAAGGTGCGGAGCAAACCGCGCAGCCGGGACAGGCGATCCTCGCGCCGGTCGAGGGTGTCGAGCGTGACCCGCCCGATGCGGCGGCGCATGTCGGTTAGGTATTCCAGCCGCCGTTCGAGCACCTTCGCCGGGTGCTGCGCGCGGTGGCGCATGCGGGCGTCGGCCACCCGGGATTCCAGGGCCTCGAGCGCGTTTTTCACCGCTTGGGACAGCTGGCTGGCGGCGGAATCGAGCCGCATTACCGGCTCGAGCAAAAGCTTGGCACCATCGCGCTGGAGCACGCCGCGCTTGAGCGCGTCCACCTCCATCCGCGCCCGCAACAGCCGCTCGCGGGTCAGCCGTTCCAGCCGCCGCCGCATCTGCGCCAGCCGGGCTAACAACTCCGCGCCGTCGGCCACGGCGAGCTCCGCCGCCGCGCTGGGCGTCGGCGCGCGCAGGTCGGCAACAAAGTCGGCAATGGTGAAATCAATCTCGTGGCCGACCGCGGAAATGATCGGGATCAGGCAGGCGGCGATCGCCCGCGCGACCACTTCCTCGTTGAAATTCCACAAATCCTCGATCGAGCCGCCGCCACGCCCGACGATCAGGACATCGCAACGCGGGTAGCCGAATTTTTCCGGATCGCCCATCTTGGCGATGGCCTGGGCGATTTCCATTTCCGCGCCCCGGCCCTGCACCCGGACCGGGAAAAGCACCGGTTGCACCCACGGCGCGCGCCGGCCTAACACGTTGAGAATATCCTGAAGCGCCGCGCCGGTGCCGGAAGTGATGATGCCGATGGTGGCCGGAAATCCGGGAATCGGCTGTTTGCGATCCGCATCGAACAACCCTTCGGCAGCCAGCTTGCGTTTCAGCGCCTCGAACTTCGCCTGCAAGTCGCCCGCGCCGGCGCGCTCGGCCTTCTGCACGATGATCTGCAATTGGCCGCGCGCCTCGTAAACACTGGCCTCGGCGAACACCCGCACCAGCGCGCCGTCTTCGAGCGCGTCCGCACCCGGCCGTTTCCGCGCACCGAACATCGCGCACTGGATTTGCGCGCCGCCGTCTTTCAGCGAGAAATACCAATGCCCGCTGCCCTGCTTTTTCAGGTTGGAAACCTCGCCTTCCACCCACACCTCGCCCACCTGGATTTCCAACAGGTTTTTCATCCGCCGCAGCAACTGCGTCACGGAAAGCGCCTTTTCCTCAGAGATTCGGGGTTTCGAAAACAAATCCACGCCGCAAGCTGGCAAGCCGCCGGATTTTTTTCGAGCGGGAAATTTCGCCGATCAGTCTTTGAAAATCGGAAAGCCCGCGGCCGGCCGCAGTTGGGCCGGCGGCTCGATGGTGAACGACGCCTTTTCGCCAACCTGATAGGAGCCGTAGGCGATCGGGATCACGGTGAGCAGCAGCGCCGGTTCGTCGTCGTTGAGCACGCTGTCGACGTGCACGACGGCGGCGCAATTCGGGCTTTTTCTCACGCCAAGCACATCGCCGGGTTTGAAAAACGCGGCCGCGGACGGATGGTCAGTGGGAAACAAATACTCGATGAAAACCGGGTAAGGCATCGGCTTGGTGAAGTCATCCGGCTTCACCAGCGCCTGCGCCCGGATCACCGCACCCGGGTTGAAAAAATCGCTGCCGCGCAACTCGCGGGCGTCGGTGATCTGATAGTCGCCCTCGATGTAGGTGAGCAGCAGCGGCCGGTCGAAATTGGTGAGGTAATTTCGCATCAGCAGCGAATTGACGCGGAGCAGCTCATCCGGCGTGAGGCCGAAGTATTTGGTGTAGAGTTCCTTCGGCGCGAGCGAGTTGCCACCCGGCACATCGAGCACGGTGTAGCGTTTCAACTCCGGCAAGCGACCGAGTTTCCCGAGGATTTCGTAGTTTCGGGGGATTTCCGGAAAGCCGAAAACATGCAGGCAAACCGCCCAGCTGATGACCGCAAAACACAGCGCCAAGGCATTCGCCAGTAGCCACCAGAAATAGGCGGGCCGGCGCGGTGGCGGTTCTTCAAGGTGGCGGGGCACTGCGGCGTCAAAGGGTCAGGGTGCGCCGCAAGCCTCGCCTTCCGGGACCGCATGCGCCCCCGGTGGCTCGTCGGTGGTTTCAAACGAAGTGCCACAGCCGCAGGAACGCACCGCGACCGGATTGTTGATTTTGAAACCGGCGTCCGTCAGATCATCCGAAAAATCAATTTCGCAGCCGCGCAGTTTTTCCACGCTGTCGGCGGCGATGATCACCCGCGCCTTGCCGGACTCGATGATCAGATCTTCGGGTTCGGGATCCGCAACCTGCATTTCATACTGCCAACCGGCGCAACCCCCGCGGCGGACGGCGAGACGGAGTCCCGAATTCGGCGACTTCGCCCGTCCGGCGAGGAGATGTCCAAGTTCGTCAGCGGCCTTTGGAGTGAGAGTGATCATGGTTGGGGCGGCAACCTAATCGGGTTGCGGGCGTTTTGAAACTGAAAATCTGCGGACGGGCTGGATGACTGCAAATTATTGGAATCCAAACCGGGATTGGTTTTTCCGCAGAGCGCGGTGGCGGCCGGTTTTCCACACAAGAAAGGTCTTGACGGCTCCGGTCATCGCCTTTTCATTCCGCCCCGCCGGTAATTTCTTGCTGCGCCCCTAGGCTAGTTGAATTGTATCCATTTCCCTGACTCCAGCGCCTTCATTCCATGTCTTCTTCCAATCCTTCGCCGCAGAAACCCGCCGTCAAATCCAACGCCGACGCAACGGATGCCACTGCGGCCCAAGGCGTTTCCAAAGGAACGAAGCCGGTGGTGAAACCGCCGGTGGTGAAACCGGCGGTGGTGACCAAGGCCGACAAGGCCGACAAAGCCGAAAAGCCCGCCGTCAACGTGCCCGCCAAACCCGTGGTGAAAACCCCGGCCAAGCCCGAGGTCAAAACAGCCGCCAAACCCGCCTCGGCCAAAAAGCCCGCCGCCAAGGCCCCGGAAAAACCCG
>JBIPND010000531.1:0-3309 GCA_044374015.1 Luteolibacter sp.
AGATGCAAGAGTTTTTAAATAACTTTGAACGTTTGGAGACCTTGAATGTCACATCTCTGTGAAAGCCGCGAGTCATCGCGCTCTCATGTAAGGGTGTTACAGCACAGTTGTCTGCCGAACTCACGGGTGTGGGTGGGGCAAGACGATTTAGGCCGCCGGGGAAGGGACTCCCCGGCGGCCTTATTTTTTGGGAAAGATGGCCGCGCCCAGAGCTCAAAGCCCTGCGCTCCGTCGGCCTGCCATGCGGGTTTCCATCCCATTCCAAACGGGCCCCGCGACGATCACCCCGAGATTAACGTGAAACCGGCCGCCCCCGATTTCCCGTGATTATTGCGGAGCGTTACACCAATGGAGGCGGGGTGGGGGGGCGCGGCCGAAGATTTGAACACGGGTGGCGTGCTCGAAGCGGCGGATGTTGCGGCGCCCATGGTGGGAGAGGAGTTGAGGGTGAATCGTTGATGGATGATAGCCGGTCGGCAGGAAAATTCCAGCCGGTTTGATGGAGGCTGGCAGGAATGGTTAGTTTGGGAAGCTGCAAATCGCACGACGTGCATGAAATTTCACAATCCGTTCATTTCAAGCGATTCAAACACGCCGCGAGGATGGCATGCAGCCACTTGGGGGCGGATTCGCATGGACATGGGATTGAAGTCGCGCGGGCTGTGGGACGAGTCGCATGGACTTTGCATCGGACTGGCACATGCTTTCGATTGGATCCGAACGGACATCGGGTGACACCGGTGAGGGCTTTTGGTGAATGGAAAGTGGATCAACAGGAGGAAACGGAGATTCAATCGGTTGAGTCGAAAAACCGATCCGACTCCTCTCACTTTTTGGGTGAGTAGCGGAGCTTCATAACCCATTCATTCTCTGTTCTCTCCCTTTCCTCCTGTAAATTCATTTTCCTTTCAGGATAAAGAATCAGGCCAGCGGCCTGGGTTGGGCCGACAGGCCACCGGCGGCCTGAAGGGGCGCGATTCGGATTTAGGTCACTTCGATTGCTCGAGCATGCGCAGGAGCGGGAGCTCGGCGCGGGCGCGGAGGGATTCCTCCATCTCGACGCGGGGTTGGAGCGAGTCGAGGCAGTCGCGGAGCTTTTGAAGGGTGTTCATCTTCATGTAGCGGCAATCGGCGCAGGCGCAGCGGTCGGTGGGGCCGGCGATCAGGTTTTTGTCCGGGCACTCTTTGCGCAGGCGGTGGAGCATGCCGCTCTCGGTGACGACGATGATGTCTTTGACCGGCGCGTTTTTGCAGTAGGTGACCATCTTTTCGGTCGAGCAAACCTCGTCAGCCAGGAGCCGGACCGCGTGGGTGCATTCCGGGTGGGCGACGACGAGGGCGTCCGGATATTCCGCCTTGATGCGGTTGATCGAGTCGCGGGTGAACTCGACGTGGAGGTAGCAGTTGCCCTTCCACAGGTCCATTTTGCGGCCGGTTTGTTCCATGACCCAGGCACCGAGGTTTTCGTCGGGGACGAAAAGAATGGGACGGTCGGCCGGGGCGAGGTTGACGATTTTCACCGCGTTGCCGGAGGTGCAGATCACGTCGCAGAGGGCTTTGACGCCGCCGGAGCAATTGATGTAGGCGATGACGTAGTAGTTTTTCTCGGCGTTGGCCTTGAGGAAGGCTTCGAGCTGGTCGGCGGGGCAGGATTGTTCGAGCGAGCATCCGGCGTCGGCATCCGGGAGCACGACGATTTTGCCGGGGTTGACGATTTTGGCGGTTTCCGCCATGAAGTGGACGCCGCAGAAAGCGATCACATCGGCACTGGTGGCCTTGGCGTGATAGGCGAGGCCGAGCGAGTCGCCCACGTAGTCGGCGACATCCTGGATCTCGCCGATCTGATAGTTGTGGGCGAGGATCACGGCGTTTCTGGCTTTTTTCAGGGCCAGGATTTCTTCCTTGAGATCGAGGGCGGCGAACATGGGGGATTTGAAATTTGAGATGGGAATTTCAGATGGCGGAAGGCGTGACCATTTCGATGGTTCCGGTGTGTCTGGCACCGGATTTGACGATCAGCGAGGTGGTGCGGACGAGTCCTTGAAGGTGGGCGCGTTTTTCGAGGGTGACGGCCCCGGTGCAGGAGATTTGGCCGCGGACGTTGCCGTCGATGCGGGCGGAGGCGGCGTTGACCGGTTGGAGGAATTCGACGCGGGCACCTTTTTCGACCCGCAGCGTCCGGCAGGTGACGGTGCCGACGATTTTGCCGTGGCTGCGGATGATCAGGTCGCCGCTGCACTCGACCGAGCCGGCGAGCGATCCCAGCACGGTGAGGTTATGGCATTGCAGGGTGACTCCGGAAACCGCGCCGTTTTTCTGGATGACCACGTCGCCGCAGGTCTGGATGCGGCGGTTCCAGTGATCGGTGATGTCGTAGTCCTGCAGGCTGATGTAGCCGCTGCATTTCGGGCATTGGCTGGACTGGGCTTCGGCGATGGTGGTGTAGGAGTGGCCGCAGCTGAAGCAGCGGATCTCGCGCGGCGGCTTGCGCGGGCTGAGCAAGCGCATCAAAAACGAACGTGGCGGTTGCTTGACCGGCCCGCGGCGGAGCAGGGGCGTGGGTTTTGCCGGTTCGGGCAATTCGGGCTCGGGGTCGGAATCCTTGCGGGGAATCGCCAGCCGGGTGACCGGGCGGTTTCTCACCACGCCCTTGCCATCGCGAACTTGGAAGTTCGCGCGGCAAGCCCGGCACTGGGTGGAGACAACCAGTGCGGGTTCGGTCTGTGCATGCCCGCATTCCGGACACGTGACCTCGATGCGATGGCGCTGGGGCTCATCGGCCATGGTAACGCGGAGTGGGGGTGAGAGGATGAGGCCTCAGGCGTTTAAGGCGCGGTGCCGGCAAGGTTTCCTTGTTTCGGGGGTTCCGGAGAGGCTGGCGCGGCCTTGGCCACTGGCTTTTCCGTGCTGGCCGGGACGTTGGCGGGGGTGCCGACGGTCGATTTGCCGACAAAGATGGCGCCGGCCTCGATCGAGAGGGTCTTGGCTTTGATGTCGCCGACGACTTCGGCGCTGGATTTGAGTTCGACGCGGTCGGTGGCGGTGAGGTTGCCGTGGACCTTGCCATAAACCACGACGGTCGCGGTTTTGACTTCCGCCTTGATGCGGGCGTTTTCGCCGACGGTGAGGTTGCCGTCGGAGGTGATTTCCCCTTCGATTTTGCCATCGACGACGAGGTCGTTGGTGAACTTGACGGTGCCTTTGATGTCCACGTCGGTGGAGAGCACGTTGCGGGTGGCGGCGGGAGAGGTGCGTGCGGGAGCGGCGGTCGCAGCGGGCTGCTGCGAGCTGTAGGATGGCGGCGCTGGG
>JBIPND010000530.1:0-3309 GCA_044374015.1 Luteolibacter sp.
GCCTGATCGTTCTCCTTGATGTTGCGGATCAGGTCCGGCTGGAAGCGTTCGATGAAGCGCACGGTGGCGCCGTTGATCACCCGCTTGACCGCCACCCAGATTTCATCCTCCTCGCCCGCACCCTCGACGAGTGCCACGCTTTCAAAGTTCCCGGTGGTGCCGCCGGTGCCGTAGGTGCCGCCGGTTTCGTAGCGGAACCAGCCGGTCACATTCTGGCCGCGCTCGTAGGTCATGCCGATCAGATCGCCCTGGTTGGTGATGATCCACACCACCGTCTCCGGGTTGCGCTGCACGGCCACCTGTAAAAACTTCGCATCGCCGAAATGTTCCGCCAGCAGGGTGAGATCCTGGCAGGCGAAGCGGTCACCGTCCCATGCGAGTTCCCGCAGCTTGCGCTGGGACCGCTGGAAGAACACCAGCGTCTCATTGACCACCCGGGCCTGCACCGCAGCGCTGCCGTAGGAAGTATTCTTGCGCAGCTTCGGCAGATCCTCGCCCAGCCGCTGGCCGTAGAACCATTCCGCGCCCTTGGTGCCGATCATCAGGCCGTCGTGCGAAACCAGCCACTGGATCGCGTTGGCCTCGTCGCTCATGATTTGGAATTCCAGCCCGAGATGGGACGCCACCCCGATGCGGAAGGTTTCAAACCGATCCACGGCGGTGGCCCAGAAGGTGGTGGGTTGGTGCTTGGTCGCGCCGAACCACAAGCGCCCCTCGTGCAGCGTGATCGCGCGCGGGAAGCCGCGGGCGTCCGACCATGCGGGTTCGTGCCAGTATTTGGTGGTGTCCGAGTTGGGCACCGGAAATTCCAGAATCGCCGTCGCCGTGGTGGCGTTGGTCACGCTCTTGATGCGGATGATGCCGTGCTGGTCGGGATTGCCCACCTCCAGCTCGCCCTTGTATTGCGCGGGGATGCTGCCGCTGCGGGCGGTGAGCTTGATCCGCAGGAAACACGGCTCCTCTTCGTTGCCGGTGAGGATGCTTTGCACCTCGCTCTTGCTGCCGGTGATCGTCTTGTAACTCTGCCAGGTCTTGTTGTTTTCCGAGCGCTGGATGGAAACTTCCACGTCCCAGTCGCCGGATCCGGAATTGTCCGCCAGCAGACTGGCCGACCACTCGCCGAGGCAGTAAATCGATCCGGTGGTTTTGCCGACGCTGCCGCCGTTGAGATGCAGCACCTTTTTCAATTCATCGCGCCGCCAGATCAGCACCCACTTGGATCCAACGTGGCCGGTTTGAAAAACATTCTTGGACGCGGAAACCGTCACCCGCCGGCCGATGCCCAGCGTGCCGGTGCCGTCTTTCACCCGCCACCAGCGTTTCCAGTTCTTATGATCGCCCGGCTCGATCTTGCGGCAGTCATCCAGGCGGCAGGCGTAGTCCTCGCCCTCGTGGATCACTTCGTCGCCGGCGTCGTAGGTGGTGGCAATGCTCCACGCCGCCGGGGTGGCATTGGCGGCTGTGCATTGCAACGTCACGTTGCGGTCGTTGATCTCCAGCAGCGCCGGCCAGTCCGGATTGTAGCGCACCACCCGCCAGTCGTTGCCCGCATACCGCGCAACCACCCGCGGCTGATGGTCCGGGTGGGTGACAAACAGCAGGTCGTTGAGTTGGCAGACTTGCAGCGCGTTCAGCTCGCCCTCGCCCCATGGCGTGGTGATCGTCAGCGCGGTGCCTGGCGCGTCTGGATCCGCGACCACCGCGGGAGTGGGGCCGGTGGTCCAGACCCGCATCCGCAGGTCGGTAAGTTCGAGCACGTAGGTGGTGCCCACCTCATATTGGAACGCCAGCAGCCGCACCCGCCCGGTGTTCACCCGGGCCGCGCCCAGATACTCGGTGCCCGGTCGCTTAAATGCGCCACCGTAAACGGTCGGCCGCAGGTTGCGCATCTGGCGGCAGCCGAGATGATACTTGTCCTGGTCAATCCGCGGATCGAGCCAAGCGGAGATTTCGCCCGCGTTGAAGGCGGTGCGGCGTTCGAATTGTTCCTCAGCCATAAAATCAGCCTTCGATTCTCAGGGGGTTGCGTTGGTAGCCGCGGGAGCGGCCGGTGCGCGAGCGGCTGAAGATGCGCTCCCACGGGGAATTCTCCGCGCTGCTGGTTTCCTTGGCGTCGGTGCCGCGGGCTTCCGCCAGGCGGCGCTGGAACAGCTCCTCCATCGCCGAGGCTTGTTCGATCCGCCCGCTCAGGGGAATGGCGATCTTGCTCGCCAGTCGCACCGCGATGGCCGCTTTCAGCAGCGCGTCACACGCACCGATGGGGATCGCGGCGATGTAGCGGATCCAGACGCTGGTTTCATCGGTGACGAGTTGCTGCCCCTCGATTTCAAAATACTCATCCGCCTCTTTCACCGCTTCACCATTCACCTCCATGAGTCGCAGGAAGTCCGAGGGCAGGCCGTAGGCGTGGCGGTAGCCATCCAGCGGCGCGGGCAGCGTCTCCACCAGCCTGGCACGCTTGGTGGCGCAGTTCCAGCGCCCCATCCGCAGCGTTTCCTGCCGCGCCTCGGTGGCGAATTTCCGGCAGGTGCGCGCAGCCTTGGAACTTTGGTCGGTGATCGCGGAAATCTCCGCTTCGCCCAGCAGTCCCAGGGCGTGGTTGGCAAGGTCGGTGTCGTTGGTCATGACGGAAAGGAAAAGGGCGGACGAGTATCAGATGATACCCGCCCGCCCGGTTGGGGGTTCGGTGGACGGCAGCCGATCAGAGGCTCTTGTAGGCGAGCAGCACATACACCTCGCCGGCCTCGATGGTGGCGGCGAAGGTGGCCAAGGTCACTTTGATCAAGCTGGTGTCGGTGGCGGCGTCGCGGGTTTTTACGACCGAATGCGGCGTGCCCAGCGCGGCCGGGAATGCGGTGGCAGCGGCGGCGATGAACTCGATCACGCCAGGCGCGGCACAGCTAGCGCTGATGCAGTAGCGGTCCGGGTCCACGATGTCGCCGACGTGGATCGTCAGCGCGCCGCTGGTCATGTCATCGCTCACCACGAGCTTGGAAAGCTCCGGCATGACGATGGCACCGGCCGGCAGCTCGAGCAGGTCGATCACATCGGTGGCGACGTTGGAACCGTCAAACACCATTTTGCAGCGGGCGTATTGCACCGGACCTTCGATCTGGCGCTTGTCGTCGATGCGGCTGGCGAAACTGGCACCGGCGGCGACTTGCGCGGCACGTTGCACGGATTGAGTGGTTTTAGGCATGGGAAAAGTGTCTTTCTAAATGATTGGTTGGAAATGAGCCGGGGCGTTCATCACGCCCCGGCGGTTAGGATCGATCAGGGAGACTCGTCGCAGGCGATGGTGATCACGCC
>JBIPND010000532.1:0-3284 GCA_044374015.1 Luteolibacter sp.
CTGGAAGACATAGGTCAGAAGCCGGAGATCCGAGGACAGAGGCAAACGGCTTATCAGCTGCTGGTTTCATCCACCACCGCGAAGCTCGCGGCAAACGACGGTGATCTGTGGGACAGCGGCAAGGTAGAGGAAGATCAAAGCATCCAGGTGGAATACAAGGGAAAGCCTTTGGATTCGCGAATGAGATGCTTTTGGAAAGTGCGGGTGTGGGATAAGGACGGCAATCCATCGGCATGGAGCGCGGTATCCGAATGGACGATGGGAATGGTGAATCCAGCCGATTGGTCGGCGAAATGGATTGCTCAAGGTAGTGATCTTGATGGCGCACAATGGATCTGGTTCAACGAAGCAAACGCACCGGAGGGCACGCGCCAGTTCCGCCGTAGCATCGCACTGCCCACCGACCGCACCCTGACATCGGCAAAAGTCCGCATCACCGCCGATAATTCGTTCACCCTCACCATCAATGGTAAAAGCGTTGCAAGTGGCAAGGAGTGGGCGCAACGGGTGGACGCCGACATCACCGACGCACTGCAAACCGGCAACAACAGCTTCGCCATCAGCGCCACCAACTCCGCCCCCGGAGCGGCAGGACTTATCGCGCGTTTTGATTTCACTTTCGCCAGCGGCGAGCCGCTCACCGTGGTGACCGATGATCAATGGCAAGCCAGCGCCGATGGTGCGCAATGGGGCAACGCTCTTTCACTCGGTGCCCACGGAATCGCGCCTTGGGGCGCGGTGAACGGCACCAACTTTCCCCATCCGTGGGTGCGCAAGGAATTCATGCTTGCGGCCAGGCCTGAGGCGGCAATGGCTTTTGTGAACGTGGAGGGTTACTATGAATTGTTTGTGAATGGCGAGAAAGTCGGAGACGATGTTCTCTCCCCCGCAGTATCGGATTTCCGGAAGCGGACGCTGTATCGCGCGTATGACATCAGCAAACTACTGCGGCCGGGTGACAATTGCATTGGTTTATGGCTGGGCAGGGGCTGGGCAGGTTCGGGAATCAAAGCAAGGGTCCAACTCAACATGACGGTGGGTGGACAGGATGTGGTGGTCGGGACAGACCGGTCCTGGAATTTCGCTCCGAGCACTCATAGCCTGCTGGGCACTTGGAGTTGGGGTGATTTCGGCGGCGAATGCATTGACGCGCGTCGTGACATTCCAGACTGGAGCAAGCCGGGTTGCAAAACCGGTGACTGGAAACCTGTGAGGGAATGTGATGCGCCGGCCGGTTTGGTCGTCGCGCAGTCTTGCGAGCCGAACCGGATCGGCCAGGTGATTCCACTGGCGAAATGCACCTCCCTTGGAGCGAATGTCTGGGAATTGGATTTCGGGACCAATCTCTCCGGCTGGTTGAAGCTAAAATTGCCCGGACTTACAGCGGGACAGAAGGTGGTCATGCGCTACGCGGACAAGCGGTTCCAGTCTCTTGCGGGGGACAAGACACCGGCAGGTGATATCAAGGCATCGGGAGAGTGGGTCATCAAAACAGACGGGGGCGATGTTGCCTATCAGAGCTTCAAACAAATCGACGAATTCATCTCGGCCGGCAAAACGGACGAGCAGTTCTGCTCGAAGTTCAATTATCACGGCTTCCGCTATGTCATCGTGGAGGGCTTGACAAAAGCGCCAGAACAGGAAGACGCACAGGCTCTGTTGATCGAGTCCGATCTCAACGTCGCGGGTGATTTCGAGTGCTCCAATGATCTATTCAACCGCATCCACAAGGTGAATGTGTGGACACTGCGCAGCCTGAACCTCGGTGGCTACATGGTGGACTGCCCCCATCGCGAGCGCCTCGGTTATGGCGACGGGCAGTTGGGTGTGGAGTCGCTCATCATGAGCAGCCATGCCCCCGCATTCTATGCGAAGTGGACGGAGGACTGGCTGGACGGGCAAACGGAAACAGGCAACCTGCCACACACCGCCCCTGCCCAAGGAGGCGGCGGCGGCCCAGCCTGGGGTGGTGCGGGCTGTGTGTTACCATCCAAGCTCTACCAATTTTATGGCGACAAGCGTCTGCTCGCGCGTGCCTACGAGCCGATGCGCAAGTATGTCGAGTATCTGGAAAGCCGGTGCACGGATGGCATTCTCAGGGCCTATGGCGGCCAGTGGGATTTCATTGGCGACTGGGTGCCGCCGGGACGTGGTATGGATGGCGATAACTGGCCGGGTAAACCGGCCGCAGAGCTTTTTAACAACTGCTACCGTATTTACCTGATTGAACAACTGGCCAAGGCGTCCGAAATCCTCGGCAAGACCGATGAATCGCAACGCTGGTTGGCGAAGTTGCGGGAAATTCGGCCGCTTATCCACAAGGCATTCTACGATCCATCCGCCAAGCAATACGTGATCGACGAGCAGGCCTATCAGCTGATGCCACTCATGACGGGTGTCGTGCCCGATGACCTGAAGGAAACGGTCATGAAGCGGCTGGAAGAGTTGATTCAAGTCAAGAGCAAGGGACACTTGGATACCGGCATGCTGGGGACGTATTTTCTCCTCCAATATCTTCAGGAAACGGGACGGAACGATCTGGTGTTCACCATCATGAATCAGACCACTTACCCCGGATGGGGCTATATGGTATCGCAGGGCGCGACGACGCTATGGGAACAATGGAACGGGTTTTTCTCCCAGATCCATTCCTGCTTCACTTCTCCCAGCGGATGGTTCTATCAGGGGCTGGCTGGCATCTGTCCCGGTCCCGCGGCTCCGGGTTTCAAGAACATCCTCATCAAACCGGCCATCGTCGGTGATCTGACTTGGGTGAAATCGCACCACGTCTCACCCTACGGTCGCATCGTCAGCAACTGGAAACGCGAGGGCGATGAACTCACGATGGAGGTCACGATTCCTGTCAACACGACCGCCACCATCCATGTCCCAGCCAAGAATGCCGCAGCAGTGGCCGAAAGCGGGAATGCAATCGGCAAGGCGGGCGGCGTGAAATTTCTGCGCATGGAAAACAGCGCAGCCGTCTATGACGTGGGATCGGGAATCTATCGATTCCAGTCCACGCTCACCAGTTCCGCTAAATGATGGTTTTCGTCTTCAAACGCAGCCACAACAAGCACTTGCGCTTCTCTTGTTCAATCTCAACTGCGGGTTGGCAAATGCTCAGCTCGTGCTTTCGGGTGCGTGCCGGTGCCGGTAGAGAGTGAGGCGGCGGCAGCCAGGTCCGCCACCTGCAAGTTCTCCGCATACCGCCTGTGCATCGTGTGCAGCACCTGGCCCATTGCCTCATAAGCGGAGGGCGTTGCGCCTTTCTGGCCCAGATC
>JBIPND010000533.1:0-3280 GCA_044374015.1 Luteolibacter sp.
TCGAACTCGCCAACCGCCCCGCCGCCCGCCAGCTCCGCCGCAGCCTGTTTGCCTATCTCGGCTCCGACCGCATCGACCGCTACCACCTCGAACTCTCCCACAACGGCCGCACCTGGCAACCCGCCGCCCCCGAAGCCCGTTTCCCTGACAACCCCGAAACCCGGGAAATCCTCTTCGCCAACCCCGAAGCCAGCGCTCTGTGGCACACTCTGGAAGTGGATCCCCGGATCAGGATTTCCGAACTAAGGCAGGGTATCGGCGTAACAATTGACCGTCGGCTGTTTGGTGACCGGGTGGAGGAAGCCAATCGCGAGATCGCGCTTGTCGGTGCCGCTGAACCAGCGGGTTTGATTGACCGCATGCCAGCCGCCCTCGGCCTTGGCATCGGCGATGGAGATGATGACCGAGACTTGTCCGCGATCGTTGGTCTTGCGCGCCATCGGGATGCTTTCGATCTTGCCAGGGGTGATGACCTTGAGGTGCTCGCCGATGGAGAAACGGAACGGCGTTTCGGATAGATTGATCGCCAGCGTCGAGCCCATCGGGAAGGCCTGCTTCGAATCATCGACCACAAAACAACGATAAGGGCTTTCCGGCGAGTCTCCAGGGATGAAAATCGCAAGCTGCCGCGGCCCGGGCACGGCCTTGGCGGTGGTGACGGTTTTGAATTTCGGCTGGCCGTTCACCTCGCCATCGATCACCGCGAAGGTCAGCCGGTCATCGGTGGCGATGGCATCGACGGCCTCGGAAATCACGGTGGTGTAGAGATCGAACTCGACCGACTTGGGTTTGTCGCCGCCGCTGATGGCGAAGAGTTTTTTGACATCACCGACGTGCTTGAAGCAAATGGCGCGAAGCTTGACGGGGCGGTTTTCCTGGGCGGTTAGATGCGCGGAGCCGCCGATCAGGACCGCGAGGGCGATAAGGGTTTTCATGCGTGAAGTTGCTGGAGGTGGAAACCGCGAATGTCAAATTTCATCGCCGCTCAACCAGCGGAAAGAAAGGATTTCAAAGCGGCGTCCGAAGCGGCGGTTGACCAGGGTTAGATCGCTGACAGCGCGGCCGGGGGTCAGCACGGCGGCCTGGACTTTTTCCGGCGCATCGACGGGATCGACGAAGGACGGCACCCGTTGGACGACGGCTTCGCACCAGACGCGGGCGGTCACCGTGCCGGCCTTGCGGGCATCGCCGTAGGATCGGATGACAAAGGTGTCCGAGCGGACGGTGATGGAGGCGCCGATGGCGGAGAGCAGGTCGCCTTGGCTGAGAATGGCGGACGCGCCCTCCTGGGTGTGGCCGGCGGCGGCCTTCGCGTTGGCGTAGCCGAAGTTGGAGGCCTCGGCTTCGGTGATCACGCGCTCGACCGCGCCCATCGGGATTTGGTTGATGCCGGATTTGCGGATCGCGGTTTCGAGAGCGCCGGAGGTGGTCTTTTCATCCGAGGACGGGCCGAGGCGGCGGTTGACGAACTCGGCCATCGAGAGGAACGGCCCGCGCTCGCGGATTTCGACGATGATGGCATCGGCGAGTTTTTCGATTTCCTGGGGATCAAGTTCCCGGTAGCCGGACCAGCGGCGTTGGTTGTCCCTGCTGTTGGAGGCATTCACCACATCGCTGACAGGGCGGCTGAGCCGCGGAAACGCCGCTCCATTGGTGGTGCGGAGAACCTCCCCGGCGTTTGGCGGGACCATGGGGTCCTTGACTTCCATCGGGCCCAGAACGGGGATTTGCAGCCCATCGAGTGAACTCAGCAGCGCGATCCAGGCGTTTTTGGAGGTGGAGTTCACGTTGAATCCGCCTTTGACGGCCATCAGGGCGGCCAGGTCGGACCAAGCTTCCGGTGAGAGCGCCTTGGTTTCGGCGTCCTTGGTGGTGACGCCCCCGGGGAGCATCGCCGTCTGCCGCGGATTGAGCGGCAACGGGCTGTTTTCGAGCAAGAGCCGGGCGTCGTTGGCGTCGCGGATGCCGGAAAAATAATAGCCGTCCCAGAGTGAGCGGTTGGCCAGCCAGGCGTGGTCCACCACTTCGTAGCCGAACGAGCTGGACGCCTTCGCTTTGTCCGACGGGAGCATCGGGGACGCCAGCGACTCGCCGACGGTGTGGGGAGTCAACGGCAAATGGCCGCTGCTGGCGAGGTTGGCGTGGCGGAAATCGGCCAGATTGACGAGCGGGGTGGTCGGCAGGTTTTGGCTGACGTAATGGATCGCGCCGTTGCCGCGGCTGGTGCCGGAGAAATGGAACGCGCGGTCAGCATCATCGGCATCGACCGAGCCCACCGTGTTGGCACCGGCGACGGTGATTGGCAGCAGCGACATTTCCATCGGCAACAGCGCCGGGTGATTCTTGCTGGCGTCCATTTGAAGCACGTGTTGGACGAAAGACGAGTTCCGGCCGGGTTTGCCCGGATAGAGAGAATCGTTGGCGGTGCGGGCGCCGAGGGTGAACACCGCGAACTGCTTGGGCGCGGAGCCCCAGTCGGAA
The DNA here is from genome assembly GCA_044374015.1 of Luteolibacter sp. Classification (GTDB taxonomy): domain Bacteria; phylum Verrucomicrobiota; class Verrucomicrobiia; order Verrucomicrobiales; family Akkermansiaceae; genus Luteolibacter. Next base: position 2,482 of record JBIPND010000533.1, read on the forward strand.
ATTTTCAGGCTGGGATTGTTGGACAAGGTGATTTCGGAGACATTCCAAGCGCGCTCGCGTTGGAAGGGATAGGTCACTTTGCCGATGGTGGTGTGGTTGCCGCCTTCCAGGATTTCCTTGAGCTTGGCTTGAGTGCCATACTGATATTCGTAAATGCCGAGCGCCGAGTCGCGGTTGTTCACCCGCGCCTGAAACTCGACGCTGAATTTGCCGTCGGCCCCGGTGGGCATCAGCGGGCTGACCTGCACGTTGACGCTGTCGGTCGGCCGCACGCCGAAGACGCCGAGGTTGTTGTTGTCGGCCGTTCTGCCACCAACCGTCGGCCGCAGCCAGTCCACAATGTAGCCGCTGCGGTGGTCCCAGCCGGCACCGGAAAAGACGTTCTTGGTTTTGGTGTCGGTGAGGCTGCCGTCTTCCCACAGGAAGTTGGTCATATTCGACCAAGTGGCGGACGAACTGTGACTTTCGCCAAAGACGCGCGCCTCGCCGGGAAAGAGGGTGATCGGAGTGCCGGCGGTCCCGGACGTGTTGCTCACGGTCAGCGAGAAAGGATCGTCCCAGGTGCCGTCTTGCGAGGCGGTGTGGAAGGAACTGAGCAGCGTGGGATTGTTGGTTTGAGCCTGGCCGTTGCGGAAGAATTTGAAGGCGACGGGGAGGTTGCGGAAGGTCACCTTGAAATTGCTGAATTGCAGGGGCACCGAGTAGGGATTGTAAACCGTCACGACCGGGGTGTAGATCAGATAGACCATGTTTTTCCGCAGGCTGTCGCCGCTTTGGCTGGGGATGGTGTTGATCCAGT
>JBIPND010000534.1:0-3275 GCA_044374015.1 Luteolibacter sp.
CTGCTGGGACGTGCGCAGCGAGATGGTGGAAAGAGTCAGCAATCCAACGCCAACCACGGTAAGCAATATCATCATCATCAAGGCAACCACAAGCGCGAAGCCGCCTGACGGGCGATTTTGTCCGACGCCCCCGGAAGGGTGGCCTGTTAATCGATTGGCGGGATTCATGTTTGTTAATCAATTGGGCCTTCTCGTGAAATCGCAGCAGCCTTCCATGACAGGCTGGCTAAAGGCAACATAAGGTTCGTCTTCACTCTGTTCATCCAGCGTCCCGGATCAAGCGGGGGGAGGTGGTTGGTTTTACCTACCGGTTGGAAGTTCTCGCAGCGGAGCGTTTCCGCCGGATGCTGGGTATGTGATCTTTCTCTCCAAAGTAAAACCCCTGGTGATATTCTTCCTGCTTTCCATGACCTGCCAGCATCACGCTTCCGCCCCGCCTGATTGGGAGAACGAGCAGGTCACCGCCATCCACAGGGAACCGGCGCGGGTGTTTTCGCCGCCGTTCGCCAGCCGCGACGAGGCGCTCGCCCGCGATTGGCGCGAGTCGTCCCGGGTGATCTCGCTCAATGGCGACTGGGCCTTTCATTTTGCCAAGCGTCCGGAAGAGCGCGCGGTGGGTTTCGAGGCTCCGGATTTCGATACTTCCGGCTGGCCGACGGTTAGGGTGCCTGGCAACTGGCAGACCCAAGGCTGGGGCGTCCCGATCTATACCAACCAGACCTATCCCTTCCGCCGCGACGAACCGCGAGTTGGCTGTCCAAACCGGATCTTTCACTTTGCATGGAACGACCACGCGAACGAACCTGCCGCGTCGATCATGAACTGAAGAATCTTCATATGTTGAATTCCCCATGTCGGGTCATGTTGATGACAACGCTCCGCAGCGGAATTTTCCTGCTGGAGGGCACGGCGTTGTCGGCAGGCGAGGAAATTCCGTCCGCAGGGAATAATGCCCCACGCAACATGACTCCGAATCCATCCCAAGGCAGCGTGGATGATTTCGGAAAATTCGTGCCCGCAACGACACCGGCGGGGAATTCGAAAACTCCAACGACTCCGGAAGAGTGGAAGAACTCGGCATCCAAGCTCATTGAAAAAACCGGGGAACATACATTCCGCATTGGCATCGTCCAATGCGACCGTGCGGCGCGCACCCTCACCATCCCGGCCCAAGTGAACGCCCGCGAGGGATTGATCGAGTATGCCTTGGTCACCCGGCAGGGGAAAATCCATGAATCGTTGTTGTCCACGGATGCCGAGCCGCTGCACGTGCAGATGGCGGCCTTGCTGTTGGGCGTGTCACCGCAACCGGGGAAGCAAACTTGCGAGGTGATGATCGAGGTGGAATGGGCGACCAATGGCCCTGCGCGAAAGGTGGCTCTGGAAGAGTTGATCCGTCTGGCGAAAGGCTCGCCCCAGGATGCGCCCGGCGCCACGATGACGCGCGGGCCTTGGAAATTCACCGGCTCGCAAATCGACTCGCATGGTTTTGTCGCCACACGGGAGGGCTCCGTCATCGCGCTGATCGAGGATCCGGCGTCATTGATCGAAAATCCCCGGCCCGGCCGCGAAGATGACAGCCTGCACCTGCCGAACGCCGCCGCCATGCCTGGAACCGGAATGCCTGTCTCCGTCCGTATCCGTCTCAAAACCTCCGCTGCAGATGCTGGTGAAACTCCAGCCAAACCCTAGGCCAATTTCCATCCACGCACCCCTTTTATGCGCATCATCCAACACATCCTATTGCTCACCACCCTCATCGCCCCCTGCGCCCTCAGAGCGGCGGAGGAGGCACGGAATTATCCACTTGGCCCGATCGGCGGCCAATACCGCATCTCCGGCGGCGAGGCCTATGCCAGAGTGGTTGCATTGACCGCCGGCGCGCCGGGACAATCCGCCGGCCTGCAAGTGGGTGATTTCATTCTCGGAGCCTTTGACAAACCTTTCACTCCCACGGGAAGTTATCACTATGGCGTCAGCCAGGATTTGGGCTTCGCCGTGGACCGTGCGGAAGGCGGCACCGGCGCACTGCCGCTGCAAGTAATCCGCCCGGGAGTGGGCGCCATGGCCATCACGGTAAACCTGCCCGCCGCCGGTGCGTTCAGCCCTGCCTACCCGCGCAATGATGCGAAGTCCGCGGAGATCTATGAAAGCTCGGTCGCGTGGCTGCACAGCACCACGATGAATTCCACCGGCGATCTTGGATACTTCACCGGTTGGTCCGGCCTCGCATTGTTAGGCCATCCGGATTGGAACGACACCACCGGCGCGAAACCCTACCGGCTTTCCATCAACAAGATCCGCAATCATGTCATCGGCCGGCTCTACAACACCAACTACGCGCCGAATGAAAACCTGTTGTTGGATGGAACCAACAACCCCAACCACCTCGGCGGCATGAGCAACTGGCGGCTCGGCCAGAAAATCATGTTTCTCGCCGAGCTGTGGGCGAAATCCCGGGACAACACTCCCGTCACCATCACCGTCGGCGGCGTGACCAGCACGGTCACCCTCAGCCAGGCCTTGCAACGCGGCGCGGAGATGTGCGGCAACTCGGTCCAATGGTGGAAACAACCCGCCCAGCACAGCAATGGATTCGCCCCCGAATACGCGCGGGTGGCCGGCATGTCCTCCCATGGCGGGGTAACCGGCGACTACATGCACCAGGGGTGGTATTGCGGCATCAACATGACCGGCGTTTACAGCTTCAATGGCATGGCCTTCTCGCGCCGAGCCGGCATCGACATGGCGGTGCGCCCGAAAGACGGCCACAACTTCGGATTCAACCTGAACCCGGGCGACCCCATCCCGCCCTCCATCGCCAACGCGCTGCCTTCCTCCATCACCCTTCCTCAGTATGCCTCCGATCCCGTGCTCGGTTCGACCATCACCAACCCGTTTTGGTATGACCCGTCGGTGAACCAGAAGTTCCTCATGCAGTTGAACTTCCTCGCCCGGCGCAGCGCATGGTATTCCGCGGGACACAACGAGGATGGCAAGGTCGGCTACGCGCCCGAGGCGATCACTGCTTATGACGCCGGCGGGCGCACCCCAGGCACCCTGCTCGGCATGGCGATGTATCAACAGGACGTCGGCGGACTCGACAGCGCCGACCTCAACCGCATGGAGAGCCTCAAGGGTTACATCACCCGCAATTTCATGAAGCATCAGGAGGCCCACGCCTACTGTGTCGGGGCGCAGGCCTATCAAGCGATGTGCGCACCTTATCTATCAGACCGTCAGCAGCGTTACTTCATGGACAACTGGCGCTTCTA
>JBIPND010000535.1:0-3269 GCA_044374015.1 Luteolibacter sp.
CACCCTGTGGGCCGCCGCCTTGTGGTCGTTCGGCAACCGCGCCTACAGCGGCTCCGGCCCCGGGCTGCTGCCCACCGAGACCGGCCAGTATGTGCTGGTGAAAAGCACCGACGGCGGCAACACGTGGAGTGCTCCGATCAACATCACCGCACAGGTGAAAGACCCCGCCTGGCGACTGCTCTTCGTCGGCCCCGGGCACGGCATCACCCTGCGCGACGGCACGCTGGTGTTTCCCTCCCAGATGCGGCGTGACGACGGCTTGGTGCGCATGTGCTTCGTGTTTTCCCGCGACCAAGGCGCGACCTGGCAATTCGGCAGCGTGATCCCGGACACCTCGCCGCAAACCAATGAAAACGAGTTGTTAGAACTCGACGACGGCCGCCTGCTCTTTTCCGGCCGCACGCCGTCCGGCTCCAACGGCCAACGCGCCTGGTCGCACTTCACTCCGGCCACGCCGGCGGTGGGCGTCGATTCCCTCAAAGACGGGACATGGTCCACCCTCTACCGCCTGCCCGCCGTGCCCGATCCAGTCTGCCAGGCCACGGTCATCCAGTGGAAAAGCCGGCTCGCCGGCCACCCGCGCGAGTGGATCCTCTTCGCCAACCCCGCCACCGGCGGCCGCAACGGAATGACGATCCGCCTCAGCCAGGACGGCGGGCTCACCTGGCCGGTCTCGCGCCTGCTCTACCCCGGCAGCTCCGCCTATTCCTCACTCACCATCCTGCAGGACGGATCGATCGGCCTGTTTTTCGAGCGCGACAACTACACCAAAATCACCTTCGCCCGCGTCGAGGAGGCGTGGTTGATGAATCCGGAGGCAGATGCCGACAACGACGGCATGCCGGACTCCTGGGAGCTTCTCCATGGCCTCGGCGTCAACCATTCCGGCGACGCCGCGCTCGACAGCGACGGCGACGGTGCCAACAACCTTGAGGAATACCTCGCCGGCACTGATCCGCAAAACGCCGCTTCCCATTTCCGCAGCACCGGTCTTGACCTCGAATCCGACGCAACGGCAAACCGCATGATCCTGCGCTTCGCCGCCGTTCCTAACCGTGGCTACGCCATCCAAGGATCCGACGATCTAACGGTCTGGCAGCATCACGGCAGCATCACCGCCGACCGCGCCGCCATGGAGGTCGAAGTGCCCATCGCTCCAGACACCCCCCGCCGCTTCCTCCGCGTACGGGCGCTGCCGTGAGCCGTATCCGGCAACGACGGCCCTCGCTGTGGAGAGTTTATGCGGGAGGCAAGATGACCGGCAGGCGGTGGCGCCCGAAGCGGCGGTAAATGGAAAAGTCGCGGCGGTCAGTGGTGATGATTTTCGCATCGCGGTGGATTTCTGACAACACGACGAGCGAGGCGTCGGCGGCATCCATACGCTCGTATTTCATCATCAATTCCTGGGTCCGCTCAAGCTGGCCGGGCCATGGGCGAAGAAGTTGGATGGCACCAAGCCGGACCAACCCCAACAGCGCATGGACTGGCTGTGTGTTTCCACCGAGATGCCAACATGCTTCGCCGAGAACAATCTCGCTGGTGTGGAGCGGTCCGCGCAACGTCGAGAGGGTCTCAACCGCCCAATCGTGCCACTGGTCGGACGCATTGAGCCAACCGATCAGAGGGCCCGCATCAACGAGATTGGCGACTTCCATATCCTTCGCGGGTGGAGAGATCCGCCGGGCCGGAAAACATCCCGACGTAAGGAGCGGCCAGCTTCGCGAAATCGACGGCATCGGATTCGATTTCGCGGGCAAGTGCCTGACGCATGATCTCTGAAACCGATTGGTTGGCGGCCTGCGCTTTTTTGCGCAGCTTTATCTCCATGGCTTCGGGGATTTTGACTGTCAATGATTTCATGGTAAGACGGATGGTAATACCCATGCCGCACGCAAGCAAATGGAAATTCCCCTCTGTTTTGATTTTTTGCGGATGATGCCACACAAACCCAAGGATGAGCGCGGGAGAATGGCGGGCAGGATCGAGAGTGCCGGGTGCCGGGTGATCACTGAGCAGAAGAGATCAGTGGGGAGCAGTCATAACATCGGTCACATTTTGACAAGTTGAACTTCCGCGTTCAGCATGACCGCTTCATCCAACGACTGGCCGATTTTCAAAACCAGTGAATCAATCTCGCCGAACCGTGATAGGGGACGCAACTTTAAACATTCTGACACCAAACGATTGTCATAACCCTTCATCGTACATGTTCACCTTGTCATCGAAATTCCCTGTGTTCCGCCCAACCTCCATTTCCATCCCCTGCCTCTTCGCCATGGGCTGCATGTCCGCGGCTGCCGTGGCGGAGGATGTCCGGCGTGATTACTCGATCCCGATGCTCGATCTCACCAAGGCCGACTCCCTTTTCAGCACCGTCGAGCGGCGCAAGGGCTATCTCGGCCATCCTTCCACCGTGCTGATGCGCGACGGGAAGACCCTGCTGGTTGCCTATCCGGACGGTCACGGCCGCGGCAACCTGATCCTCCGCCGCAGCACCGATGCGGGCAATACCTGGAAAGCGTTGGATATCGCCGCGCAGCGGGTTGAAGAAACGCCGATTCTCTACCGCCTCGATCTTCCCGGCGGACGCGAGCGGATCCTGCTGGTCACCTGCCGCCCGCGCCAAAGCGTGATGGAGTGGATGTGGAGCGACGATACGGGCGATACCTGGTCCGAGCGCCAAACCTGGCAGCTTGAGGGTACAAAGGGCATCATCGTCGCGCTCGCCTCGCTGTGGCCAGTGCCGGGTGACAAGCCCCAATGGCGCGGGGTTTTCCACGATTTCAACTTCGACAACTACACGGTCGATCTCACTCTCGATACATCGAACGCCTGTCGTTTCGACCACTTGCGCCGCATCGACTACGCCACGCCGGATGGCCATGCCAATGCCAAGCGCGCCGGGCTTTGCGAGGCGGGCGTTGTGACTCGTGGTGACGGGAAACGCATCGCCCTGTTGTTCCGCCCGGAAAAACGCCTGACGAATTCGATGGTCGCGTTTTCCGACGATGCGGGGCTCACCTGGAGCGATCCGCGCGAGCTGCCGGGTTCCCTCACAGGCCACCGCCACGAAGCGGTGAACCTGCCCGACGGCCGCACGATGGTTTTCATGCGCGACTACAGTCCGCTGCACGAGGGCAACCCCAGCCACGGCGACTGGGTGGCATGGGTGGGCACTTTCGACGACCTGGAAAAAGGCCAGGAAGGTGAATACCGCATCCACCTGCGCCGGAATTATGGCAACTCGACCAACAGCAACATCGGCGACT
>JBIPND010000536.1:0-3268 GCA_044374015.1 Luteolibacter sp.
CTTGCGACGAGCGGGAAACCCGCATCTCACAACCGGTGACGTCCGCGTAGATTTGCATGAGCAGCGCGTTTTTCTCGGCGATGCCGCCGGAGCAGACAATGCGCCCGATCGGCACGCCGTATTCACGGATGCGGTCGACGATGGCGCGGGCTCCGAAGGCGGTGCCCTCGATGAGCGCCCGATAGATTTCCGCCTTGGTGGTGTAGAGTGTCTGGCCTAGCAGCAGGCCGGTGAGGCTTTGATCGACGAGGATGGTGCGGTTGCCGTTGTTCCAGTCGAGGGCGAGCAAGCCGGATTGGCCGGGCTTTATGGCGGCGGCCTCGTCGGTGAGTTGGCCGTGGAGGGAATCATCGCCTAACACACCTTCGACGAACCATTTGAAAATGTCGCCGACGGCGGATTGGCCGGCTTCGATGCCGAAGTAGCCGGGAAGGATCGCACCTTTCACGATGCCGCAGATGCCGGGGATGTCGGCGACGGTTTTTTCCGCGGAAACCACCGCGCAGTCGCAGGTGGAGGTGCCGATGACTTTGACGAGGGTGCCCTCATCCACGCCGCAGCCGATCGCGCCGTAGTGCACATCCATCTCGCCGATGGCGATGGGGATGCCGACGGGCAGGCCAAGTTTTTCCGCCCAAGCGGGGCAGAGATTTCCGGCGATGGCAGAGGCGTCGTAGGCTTGGGTAAAGAGGCGGTCGCGGAGATCTGCGAGCTTGGGATCGAGGGCGGTGAGGAATTCCTTGTCGGGCAGGCCGCCCCAGTCTTCGGCGTAGAGCGCCTTGTGGCCGGCCATGCAGACGCCGCGCATGATGGCCTTCGGATCAGTCACGCCGGCAAGTACGGCGGGGATGAAATCGGCGAGCTCGACCCAGGAATACGCGGCGTCAAACACGGCGGCATCCACCTTGAGGCAGTGCCAGATTTTCGCCCAGAACCACTCGGAGGAATAGGTGCCACCGATTTTCGCGAGGTATTGCGGCCGGAGTTTGGCGGCGATTGCGGTGATGGCGCCGGCTTCCGGAATGCTGGTGTGGTCTTTCCAGAGCCAGCATTGGGCGTTGAGGTTTTCAAAAAACTCCGGGGCATTTGCGAGCGGAGTGTTGCTTTGATCGACCGGCAGCGGGCTGGAGCCGGTGCCGTCCATGCCGATGCCGACGACCTGGTCATTCGAAAACGACGGCTCGGCGGCGCGGGCGGCTTCGAGCGCGAGGAGTGTGGCTTTCTTGAGGGCGAAAACGTAATCCGCCGGGCGCTGGCGGGCAAGGTGGTGGTCGGAGAATTTCAGCAGAATCCCTTGATTTCCTGAGGGGTAATCGACGACTGCGGTGCCGATTTCGCGGCCGTCGGCGCAATCGACGACCAACGCGCGGGCTGAGTTGGTTCCGTAGTCGAGTCCGATCGTGTATGGCATGACCACCGCTTCATGAAGCTCCGGACGAAGCTCGGAAAGGGAAAAATCGGATGACAGTCATACTTCGCGCTCGACCGGGTGGTGATTTCTGGGAAACCCTCGGCCTATGGTGAAGCCGACGATGGCGGAAGTGGCCAAGGCGGCTGGGGTTTCCAAGAACACGGTGAGCCTTGCTTTGCGTGGAAGTTCGAGGATTTCCATTGCGACACGCGAAAAGATCGAGTCGGTGGCGGCGGCGTTGGGCTATCGGCTGAACCCGACGGTGGCCCACTTGATGGCGGAACTGCGGCAGAACCGGTCGCCGGGATTCCAAGCGACTCTCGCGATGATCAACGCCCACGAAAACCGCGACGCGTTTTCAAACCACCCGACGATCCCCGCCTATGTCACCGGCTGCCGCCAACGTGCCAAGCAGCTCGGCTATCAGCTCGATGATTTCTGGCTGGGCGAGCCGAACATGCCGGTCGCCCGCTGGCTTTCGATTTTCCGGGCACGCAATATCCGCGGCATGGTGATCGTCGGGCTGATGCGGCGCAACCGGCTGCCCGCGCGTTTGACTCCGCTGTGGGATGAATTCCCGGCCTTGGTGACGGGTGTGCGGACCCGCGAACCGGCGCTGTCGTTCGCATGCAGCGACCATCACGCACTCGCGTTGATGGCGTTTGAAAAGGCGGCGACGCTCGGCTACCGGCGGCCGGCTCTGGTTTTGGACCGGGTGATCGACGACTTGGTTGACGGGCGTTTCTCGGCGGGATTTTTGATAGGTCAGAATCGTTTGATTCCTGCCGAACAGCGCACCCGGCCGTTTTACGAAGTCGCGGCTGCGAGAAACGACCGGGTGGTGTTTTCCAAGTGGTTCGAGGAAAACCAACCCGATGTCATCTTCACGCTCTATCATGAAGTCGAGCGCTGGGTCCGTGATCTGGGTTTGCGGGTGCCGCAAGACGTCGGGCTGATCCAATACGAGTGGCGGTCCGATCATGCCACGTGGGCGGGCATGGACCAGCGCAACGACCGGGTGGGCGCGGCGGCCGTGGACATGCTCATTTCCATGGTCCACCACAACGAGCGCGGCATCCCCGCGCATCCGCGGGCGACCTTGATCGGTAGCCATTGGGTCGATGGCATGACGGTGAAAAATGCCTTGCCGGCGAGGGACTGAAGGTGGCAGGCAGGCCAAGGTGACACGACGGCGTGGACCGCTCCCACCCCTCGGGGTAGTCAGGAAGAACAGGGCACGCCTGTCGCCTCCAACAGAGCGGGATGCGGTGTTTCGTCTACCATGCGGCCACCCTTCCAGCCGGATCGCCGGGCGGCACTTTCATCGGCGAGGACGGCCCGCTGGATTGGGAGTTGGGTGTTTCCGCGGATCGTGGCCAGCCGCTAGCAGATTGACGCTCCGGAGCCTTGGCAATTCCGTGAGCTAAAACGAAGTGCCCGGCTCCGGGGCGGATTGCGTAAATTCAGCTCCTTGCTCTCCGTCAGAAGTCCGTCGCCCCCAAATGATCACCCCAAGCGATCCATCAACTCCGATTCTACCTCGTAACACAGGGGGGCCGAAGGTGTCGCTTCGTGCCATCCATTCACCACCCCCGCCGCCCGCGCCCCTCGGCCCTCTGGCAACTCGTCCGTTCGCGGTGAAAAACCGGGGCCGGATCCTGCGTTACAGAACCTTGAATCACAGGGAATGAATCATCGAAGCCAAGCCAAGTTCGTATCGTGTGGATTGCCGCGAATTCTCGTTCTCGTGATCATCTCGGGTTGTCTTCATGCGGGGCTTCTCGGGCAGGAGGCGGGTGAAGCTCCCCCAGGAGGCGGTTTCTCCACCGCTTTCATCCATGATCGGATTTTTCTCGA
>JBIPND010000538.1:0-3266 GCA_044374015.1 Luteolibacter sp.
GCGGGGCGATGGCCGATTGCCCGGCGTCGAGGCGGCCGAGGATGTCGATGAAGGCGTCTTCGAGGTTGCGCTGCTCGCGGTGGAACTCGGTGATGCGCAGGCCGTCCTTGACCATGCGGGCCAGCACGTCGGCGGCTTTCATCGGGTCCTGGGTGTCGATGCGGATGCGCCCGCCGAGTTTGCGGGCTTCGAGGAATTCGACGTTCTGCTGGAGCACGCACCAGTCGGTTAGGGTTTCGGGTTTGCCGTCCACCTGCACGTCGTAGAGCACGCCGCCCATCACATCGGAGCCGCGCCGCAGGGTTTCGGCATCACCGTGGTGGACGATGCGGCCGTTGTTGATAAATAACAGCGAGTCGCACATCTCGCCGAGTTCGGATAGAATGTGGGACGAGATGAAGATGGTTTTGCCCTCCTTCGCCAGCACGCGGATCAGGTGTTTCAACTCGACGCGCGCCTTCGGATCCAGACCGGCGGCGGGCTCGTCCATGATCAGCACCTGCGGGTCGTGGAGCAGCGCGCGCCCGAGGCCGAGGCGCTGGGTCATGCCTTTGGATAGTTTGTTGGAAAAACGGTCGGCCAGCGGAATCAGGTCGGTGAATTCCATCACTTCCTGGATGCGTTGGCGGCGCTCCTTGCCCTTGTAGCCGAGGGCGCGGGCGTAAAAATCGAGGTATTCGAGCACGGTCATGTGCTCGTAGTTGCCGAAATGGTCGGGCATCCATCCGATCAGCCGCCGGACTTCCGCCGGGTGGTGGACCACGTTGATCCCGCAGACTTCGGCGCTGCCGAGCGTCGGGTAATCCAAGGTGGCGAGGATCCGCATGGTGGTGGTTTTGCCCGCGCCATTCGCGCCGACGAAGCCGCAGACCGAGCCGTGCGGAATCTCAAAGGTGACGCCGTTGACCGCCTGCAAATTGCCGAAGTAGCGGTAGAGGTTGTTGATTCTTAAAGCAGACATTGGGGGGTAAATGCTGAAATGCTGAAATGCTGAAATGCTGACATAAAGAGGAAATGTGGGGTAAATGCTGAGATTCTGAAAAGCTGAAAAGCTGACATGAGAGGAAGAGGAAGATGAAGAGGAAGGGATGCGGTTTCTAAAATTTCAGCTTTTCAGCTTTTCAGCGTTTCAGCATTTCAGTTTTTACCCAAAACGGCTCCGGTGATGACGGTGCGGGTTTCCTGCCAGCGGATGCCGGGGTGGGTGGCGATGCCGGGGGCGGCGGCGGTGACGGCGATGTAACAGCCGGGACGCTGATAGATCCGGCGCACGAGCTGCTGGTTGCGTTTCGCGAAGGCGTAAATTTCCTTCTGGACCGCGGGATCGACCATCGAGAACTCGACAGGTGTCAGGCGGAAACGTTTGCCGGTGGTGATGGTGTCGGCGCGGAACCACTTGCCGTCCTTGTCATGATAGTATAATGTCTCGATGGGGAATTCGAAGGTGGAGAGCAAGGTGTCGGGCTCGCCGGCCCGCTCGATGCGGCCGCGGGTGGGGACCACGGCGGTGACGATGTGGCCGTGCTCGGAGCGGCTTTGGAACCAATCGCCCGAGATCCTGAGTTTGCCGTCGTCGGGCTGGAGGTTGAAATTCCCGCGGCTGTTCCCGCTGTTGGTGTGGCGCGCCCAGCGGCTCGTGGCGATCGGCACCGGGCTGAAATAACACGGCTCCGCGATGGTGAACCGCGAGCCGGTTAGGACACCGGTGCGGCTGAATTGTTCCTGATGGATGTAGGCGGCGTTCTGGTCGCCATCCGGGCGCACCTCCATCAGCACGCGGCGCATGCCATAGCCGCCGAAGCCGTCTTGCACGATGATCAGCGCGATGAGAATCAAACTGGCCGCCAGTGAGATCAGCGGCGTGGTGATGAAAAGTTTGTGGCGCTGCCCGGATTTGGCGAAGACGAACAGGTTGACCGGCCCGACGACGATTGCGAAAACAATCAGCACCGCGATGAACAGGCCATAGCGGAAGGTCTGGCTGCCGAAGTGCTTTTGCAGCGGCCATGAGCCGGAGAAATCGGATTTGATGCCCGAGTTTCTCGATTTGTTAGGATTCTGTTTGCCGACCAGCGCGACGGTGGCCTTGGCGTCGAGTTTCAAATCCGAGGGAATCGTTTTCACGACCGCGCTGCCGAAGCTCGCGTCCTCCGGGATGCCGAGGGATTTTTGATCGGCGTTGCTGTTGCTGAAAACCACCAGCTGCCCGCCCAGCCGCACCCATGATAGAATCGCATTGCGGCTGCTGGCGGGGGTGTTGCTCCAGTCGGTATCGGTCATCAGCACGCTGTCGTATCCGGAGAATGCGAGCCAGTTGTCGGGCAGTTGTTTCGGGTCGAATTTTGCCGCGAATTCGCTTCGGCCACGGGATGAGCCACCGCTTCCCGCAGCCGCATCCAGCGACGAGGCGTTCGGGGTGAAAAGCGCTTCGCTGAGCAGCACCGCCGGCTCGCTGCTGTCGTTCAACGCGGCGAGCGAATAATCCGCCTGGCCCATTGAGCCGCTCATGCGGACTTCCAGATTCGCACCCCACGAACTGCTGCCGGATGACGGCGAGAGTGGCACCAGGATGTCCCGGGTCACGGTTTTGCCCGCAGTCGCGATGAAGCCGAACGAGGATGCGGCTTGATTGCCTCGGGCATAATTCGTGCCGCTGTCGAACGCGAGCTGGACCGAACGCGGGGTTGTTAGGTTGTTGGCGATCTTGACGCGCACCGGCAGATAGCCGCCGGGCGAAGGTTTGGAAAACAACGCAAGCACCTCGACGTGGGTGTCGGTTTTCGTGTCGAAGACCTGGCGGATCATCGTTTCCTGGGCGGAAACCTGGCTGGCGATCGCGAGTGATAGAAATAAGCGGCGCATGGGAAAACGGGTCAGGCGGGTTTTAGGATTTTCGGCGTGGCGGCCGCTTGGAAGGGGATTTCCTCCAACAACGTGCGGACGATGTCATTGGTCGTGTGGCCTTCCACCCGAGCGTTGTAATCGAGCACGATCCGGTGCCGCAAAACCGCCGGGGCGATCGCCTTCACATCTTCGAAACTCGCGTGGGTGCGCTCGTGCATCAGCGCCCGCGCCTTCGCCCCGGACGCCAGCGCGAGCGCCGCCCGCGGGCTGGCTCCGTAGCGGATCCCGCGCGCCGCCGCCGATTGCCCGGGGTGGCTGCCATCGACGAGGCGGGCGATGTAGTTGGCCACCACCTCCGGCAGATAGATCCGGCGCACCAGTTCCAACAACGAATCGAGCGTTTCCGCGCTCATCACCGGATC
>JBIPND010000537.1:0-3266 GCA_044374015.1 Luteolibacter sp.
ACGACCGGGCTGCCGCCTAGCACGAATTCCATCAGATTGGTGATGCCGTCGCCGTCAGGATCCGCACTGAGAAGTTTGGACGCTTCATCCGGCAGCAGGGCATTCGGGGTGAAGCCGTCGATCCAGGTCAAGAACGGGTCGGTTACGGTATTGGTTACCGTCACGGTGCTGGTGGCATTTGAGAATGTAGCCGACTGATTCACGCCCAGACCGGTGGCAGAGAAAGTCTGGGCACCTGCAAGAGGTCCAGGGAGGATTGGATAGGCACCAGCAGCAGGCGGAGAGGTGAACTCAGCAACCAAGGTGTCAGCGGCAGAATCGATAATGGCATTCAGTCCGGCTTTCTCGATTCGCAATGCCCCTGCGGCAACCGTTGTGGTTCCCACATAGGTATTCGCGCCGCTCAAGGTGAGTTGACCCGCCCCCGACTTCTCCAGACCGCCGATTCCGGTGAGAATCTGGCTGGTGCTCACATTGAAGCCGTTGCTGTTAATTCTGAGTCCGCCGCTTTGCACATCCGCCACGTCGAGGTTTTCGATGAGGTTGCTCTCATCCTTTTTTGCTTTCAAGACGCCGCCGTTGAAGTTCACTGTCGCACTGCCGGTTCCACCCGAGATCTTGTTCGCGTTCACGGTGCCGCCATTGAGATTGAAGGTGCCCGTTCCGTTATCGCGACCGACTTGCACCTCGTTGCCCACGTTCAGTTCCGCCGAACCACTGAGCGTGTAGGTGCCCACGGATGAGGCGTTGTTCTCGTTTCCGAGATAGACCTCGTTTTGCACGTTCACCGTGCCAGCGCTGTGGGTGAGATTTCCCGTCGCCTGATTGTGGCCGAGTATCAGCTTGTCGCTGCCGGTCATGGTGCCACCCGTCATCGTCATGGTGCCGGATGCCCCCTGTTCCTTGCCGATGAAGATATTGTTTGCCACGGTGATGGAACCTGTGTCGCTCAGGTTGTAGGTGCCGGTGCCGATCTTGTTGTCGTCCCGCGTTCCCACGCCGAACTCCTTAATCACGCTGATCACGCCAGCCGTCTGGTTCAGGGTTCCGGTGCCATTGCGGCGGCCTACATACATGTTGCCGTTGCCGGTGGTGGTGAGCGTGCCGCCGTTTACATTCAAGATTCCAGTGCCGCTTTCACGACCCACGACGACTTCGTTGGCGACATTGAGCGCTCCTGTGCCGCTCAGCGTGTAAGTTCCAGATGCGCTGGCGTTTTCGTTGCCGATGTAGAGTTCGTTATTCGCGGTGATCGTCCCACCGCTTTGCACGACGGTGCCCACACCATTGTTGTGACCGACAATGAATTTTTCATCGCCGGTTTTGGTGATCGTCCCGCCGGTCATGTTTAGGGTGCCCGTTCCGCTCTCACGACCGATGACAAAGTCACGGCCAGTGTTCAGCACTGCGCCGCTGCTGATGTTATAAGTCCCATTTCCTCCGCCGCTCTGTCCCACATAGAAATCATGGTTTAGCGTGATCGTTCCACCGCTTTGGGTGAGTGTTCCTGTGCCGTTTTCGCGGCCGATGAAAGTCTGGTCACCGCCGGTTTTTGTGAGCGTGCCGCCGGACATATTGAGCGTGCCGCTACCCCTGTTGTTACCGATGAAAATTTTGTTATTCACCGTCATTGTGCCGCTTTCGAGTAGGAAGTTGGCCGTGCTGTTTTGCGAATCGCCGATGAAAAGCTCGCCGGAAACCGCGAGAGTCCCGCTTGTGTTCACACGCACCGTCCCTGTGCGATTGTCGCCGAAAGCACCTACTAGCAAATTTCCCGTGGCATTGAGCGAGCCGGAGCCTTGGGCGAAACCCGTGATGCCGCCTTCCACCGAACCCGTGTTCGCGAGGTTGTAGGTTCCAGCCGTGTCGTTCTGTCCCACAAACATCCAGCTACCGCCACCTGTGCCTGCAGTGCCCGCCGTGTGATCCAGCCGTCCACCACCACGCACGATGATATCCTTGGGAGTAAATGCGAAATCGGCGGTGATCGTCGCGATGTTGGGAGCGACCGTCGAGACAATGGCCTTTTCATCGAAGGCCGTATCCGGCACGCCGTTTTCAGACCAGTTGGTTGCGTCATTCCAGTCCGAACTGGTGGTTCCGGTCCAATTGTTGTCAGCGCCGTGGCTGAGCGACGCGCTGAAGCAGAGGACGATGGCGGTGAAGAGTGGTGCTCCGAAGCTGAAGTTGCGGAGCGTGGCGCTTTTCAATTTTGGTTTCATGGATTTTTGGTGTTTTGGAAATTAGTTTGTGTTCGATGGGTTGATTTTATTTCAATGAGAAGCTTCAAGGTAGGTTTGGATGGCACGTGCGGGGATCTTGCATGCCACACTTTCACCCGCGACACCGAGTGCGAAGTCTGCGGCTTGTTCGGTTGGATTCACCACCACGATCGCCAGCGTGCCATCCGGATTGCTGAAAGCGATGGACTGTATCCCCTGAGGGCCGCCTTCCGAATGAATCCGGCGGGCACCGGGCTGGACGAACTTGCTGAAGTGGGCGAGGTAGTAAAACGAGGGACCGTAGGTGACCTGCTTGGTATTCGTATCGACGATGACGGGGGCGTCGCAGAAGTTTCCGACGTGATTCGGTCCGCCGCGCTGATCGAGCACAATGTTCCAGTCGATGAAACCACAGACGTAGTTGCGGAAGTCGCCGATGATGTTGCGGACGTAGCGTTCGCCATTTTCCCATTTTCCCATGTTGCCGGGAGCGCCTTCGACGCAGCCCTCGGTGAAAAGAATGTGCTTGTCCGGAAATTTTTCATGCACGCGCGCCGAGGAGGCGTAATCATCGCTCACATACCAATGCAGGCCCATGCCCCAAATATATTTGGCAGTGGCAGAGTCGCCGAGTTGTACGTCGGCGTATTTTTCGATTAAGTCGCGGTTGTGATCGAGGGTGAGTAGCTTCACGTCCGCGAGGCCTGCGCCGTGCAATGCCGGGCCGAGGAAATCCCGGACAAAATCGCGCTCTTGTTCGGGGCTGTATTTGCAAGACTCCCAGGTCTGGTGGGCATCGACCTCGTTCTGCACGGAAAGAGCCCAGATCGGGATTTTTTCTTCCTCGGCCATCGCTTTTACGAATTTCACATACACATTCGCCCATGCTGGGCGGTATTCGTTGCGGAGTGATCCGCCGTCATCCATGCGATTGTTGGTTTTCATCCATGCAGGCGGGCTCCATGGTGACGCCATCAATTTGAAGCGGTCCGCTCCGGCGACATTGCGGGTATCGTGGATCAGCGGCATCAGCCAGCGGCGCAT
>JBIPND010000676.1:0-2715 GCA_044374015.1 Luteolibacter sp.
GCTTTGAACGCCAAGGCAACGGTTACCTCGATCTCTCGGGCGTCACCAATCTCTTCACCGGCACCATCAAGCTCACCGCCGCCGCTTCAGGGGGCGGCAGCTTCACGGTGATCAACAGCGACGCCAATCTCGGGAACAGCGCGAATGTGATCACTGTCGCCTTGAGCAGCCAACCCGTCGGCTTCTACAATGACGCCGCGGCAGGAAGCTTCACCCTCAACTCCGCCCGCACCATCACCACCAGTGGTTCTGGGGACTTCTGGGTGAAAAACAAGTTGGGAGCCAACATGACCATCGCTGGCAAGATCTCGGGCACAGCGCGGCTTCGTAAAAACGACTCGGGCACACTCACCCTGACCGGTGCCAACGACTACACGGGTGGCACCTTGCTCGACGGCGGTACGCTCGCCCTATCCGGCGGAGACAACCGATTGTTGAGCACCAGCACGGTGACCTTCAACTCGGCCTCGACTCTCGACGTCGGCAGCACTTCACAAACGCTGGGCGGTCTCGTCCTGTTAGCCGCGGGCCAGACCAACACGATCAGCGGCGCCGGCGGCACGCTCATCCACAATGCGACGGGTGACTACACGGTGAACACCACGGTCACGGGCACCAGCCTGAACATGTCGGGTCTCGGCAACTACACCTTCAATCGCACGGCCGGAAGCTTTCAACTCAATGCCAACGGCCCGAATGTGGTGAACACGATCAATCTCGCCAAGGCCGGCACCAACACGATCCATGTCACCAACGCGCGTTTCGGCGGCGGCAGTAACAATGCCGGGCAGAACGTCCTGATCGGCCTCGGCCAAAACAACCACATCAACGCCTCGGGGGAGTTCGTGATCGGATACTTCCAAGGCAACGGCAACGTTTCGTTCCAAAGCGGGCTGAGCAATCCAGCCCTCACCGTCCGCGGTGCGGGCGGTGCCGGAGCGACCCCTTTGATGACCGTCGGCTCCACCAATTCGGGCAACCAGTCCTCGACCGGCATCCTCAATCTGACCGGCGGCAATCTCGATGTTCTGGCAACCGAATTCAACGTTGCCCGCCATTTTGCCAACGCAGGTGGCACCTCCGCGACCGGCACCGTCACGATGCCCGCAGGGACGGTGGTGGCCACGACACTCAATCTCGCCGCGAAATCGGGCGCCACCACGGGCGCGCCCACGCTAACAGCTTCCTTCAACCAAAGCGGTGGCACCGTTTCCGCGAACACCCTCAACCTCGGTCTCAACACCAACGCCGAGGCCCCGAACCTCATCGCCAATTACAACCTCACCGGCGGCACCCTCTTCGCCACCACCATCCAAGGCTCTGGAGCCACCTACGGCGCCAGCACGGTTCGCAATCTAACCATCAATGGCGGCACCTTGCGGAATCTGGCAGGCGCTGATCTATCAGTCAATGGAGTCGCAAACACCGCGACCGGCCGCATCAACCTCATCGCGGGGGCCTCCGGAGCCACCATCGACGCCGATGCCTCCCGCACGATCACCCTCGGTGCCAACTCCCGTCTTGATGGTGCCGGTGCGATCGCCAAGTCCGGCGACGGCACGCTGCTCATCAACGGCGCATCCGCCACCTACACCGGCACGCTTACCGTCAATGCCGGCACGCTGGGAGGCGAGACCAGCCTGGGTGGCAATATCAGCGTGGGCGGCAGCGGCACCCTCGCCCCCGGCAACTCGGCAGGCACCATGTCGGTGGCGGGTGATGTCACCATCGGCGGCACCTACGCCTATGAGTTCAACGACCTGGGCGACCTCGCCGATCTGGTCAACGTCGGAGGCATCCTCACGCTAACAGGCGGCGCGGTCACCTGGGACAATCTCGGCACCTATGCCCTGAATGAAAAATTCACCCTCTTCGCGTATGATGGCCTCGTCGGCAATTTCACCGACTATGCCACCAGCGGCAACTACACGCTCGATGGTGGCCTGTGGTTCCTCAACTACCACGACACCACCGCCGGCTTGAACGGCGGCGCCAACGACGGCGGTGTGAACAGCGGCTTCGTCACCATCACCGCCATCCCCGAGCCCGGCGCGGCGCTGCTGGGCGGCCTCGGTCTGCTCGCCCTGCTGCGCCGCCGCCGGAAATGATTCGCTTACCTGGTGGTGCAGGGTGGCTGGTGGGTCCCCGCGATGATGGTTAGGTGCAGGATCTGCATGGCCAGGTGGTGGATTTGCTGGTCCACCGGCGGTTCGGCGGGTGACCGTCCGGCAAGCGGTTGTTGGTGACCGCCTTTGCGAAAATGCGCGAATGAAGGAACTACCGCGGATGCCCTTTTTTGACCCACAGTGGTTTGACCCCGCAAACAAGCGGCGGTTGTTCTGGATTCTTCAGTTGCTCGGCTGGTTTGGCGTCGCGGCGCTGGCGGGTGCGGTTTTGCGCTCCCAGGCCTGGGTCTTGTGGCCATTCATTGGGTTCCGCTCGGTGTTCGGGTTGGTGGTGACGTCGTTCTTGTTGCGGCCCTTGTTGCGGTGGATCCGCAGGCGCTACACGCTTTCGGTTTCGGCGGGAATGGCCCTGTTGGTGGTCGCCGCGGTGGCGCTGGGGGTGGCCGACTCCCAAGCCATGTCGATCGGGCTGTCCCGCCTGCTGGCCGGCAGCATCCCGGCCGAGTCCCGCCAGCTGTATCTGGATTCCGGCACGCTGCTGCGGACCCTGGCCTATGGATTTTGGATCCTGCTTTATTTTGGCATCAAC
>JBIPND010000354.1:0-4418 GCA_044374015.1 Luteolibacter sp.
CGCAGTGCCCTAACAATTGCGCCAGCGGCAGCCGGTCGGCGGGACGCGTTTGTTGAAGCCATTGGGAAATTTCGGGGTCGTCCGCCGCCAGAGCGGTATTTCCCTGGACCAGGCGGCGGCGCAGCATTTGCACGCGTGGCGAGCGGTCGTCTGGAATCACCCGCAGCGCTGCGGGATCCAGCAGGTTTTGCGGCACGCGTTCCCAGTGAGCCAGGCACCAGGCGGGCACCGGGGTGTTAGCCGCCGCGGCTTCAGCCGCCCGTTTGAGCAGCCGCTTCTGGATTTCCGCCCACGCGTCCGCTCCGCCTTTGGACGCCAGCAAATCCAACAACAGAAGCGAGATGGCATCCGGCGGATTTTCCAAATCCATGCCACGGAGCAGCAAGGTGGCCTGCTCGGCTTTGCCTTCCGCCAGCAGCCTGCGGGCGAAGCCCTCGACCGTTGCCGGCTCGGCCTGTTCCGCGGGCTTGAGAAGGACCCACGAGGCACCGGCCAGCGACAACGGCGCGTTGCGCGCCAGGACGCCAAAGGCAAACTCCCGGTCAGCCGGGCTGGCGGCGGGATGATTGAAGAGAAAGGTCGCCGTCTGCACCCGCTTGGAATCCTTGAGCTGGTCCATCGATCGCGCCAGAACGCGGATCGCCTCAATCCGGTCCGGCCCCATTTGCAGCGCCGCCATGCTGCGGGACCGGGCTTGGGCGGCGTCACCCGCCACCAGCGCCGCCTCCGCGAGACCGAGGTTTCTGGTGAGGGAAAACGATCTCGCCGCCCCGCGCAGCGGACGTCCTGCCGCCAGCGCCAGCAGTCCGATCCCTAACATCCAAAGGATGATACGCACCCCCAGACCCAGTTGGGTCCATTTCTCACGCAATTGATCAAGCAGTCGCAGCATCATGTTGGTTCACGGTTGGGGGATGATTTCAGGCGGTGTGGAAGAGCCCGGCTCGCGCAGGTAAAGACCGGTGAGCACCTGGTCCCGGAAGCGCTGCCACGCGGCGGCCTCATCCGCCTCGCCGGCCACCACGCCCATCAGCACCCGGGCGTGGGCGGGCTTGAAGCGCTGGACGGCCATCGCCAGCCGGAAACTCCTCAGCGCGTCCGCCGAACCGAGTCCGGCGATCCCACCGCGCAAACTCGCATCCCGGGACCCGGAAACCCAGACGGTTTTGAAAACATACAAACTCCCGCCAACGGCCGGATCCTTGAACTCGGTGACGTCAAACTCGAGCCGGCGGTCGCCCAAATCATGGCGGCGGGACGGCCTCCTCCCAAGCGAGGACCAGCCGATCGCCCCCATGCAGGTTTCCGGGCTGTGTAGGAAGGCTTCCAGCACGCTCCCGCCGTCGGCCGGATCCCAGGAAAACCAGCCGGCGCGCATCCGCCTGGCCCCGAGATCGTCTCCCACCGAGGCCATCCAGCCGTCGGAGCAACGCAGCACCGGACGGACTTTTTCAAAGGCCGCCAGATCGAAACGAGCCTTCATTCCGGGTTGTGGATAGACGATCGCCAACACCGGCCCGGCTTCCGGCGGGCGCGGAGTGGCCCACCACATGGCCGCCACTTCGATCGCGACCAGGGCGCCCGTGCCCCACCAGGCGGCGCGCATTCCCGCAGGCCGCCGCGCCGCGCTGGAATCGTTGCCAGCGGGGAGGGGAGGGGCTTTCCGGTTCCGCGCCGACTCCGGCTCGAGCCGGTGGGCCAGCCACCACACGGCGGCCGCGCCCGCAACGAAGGCCAGCAAGCCCGAGACGTCATGCCAGCGGTCGAACGCCGCAAGCCCGTGCTCGAACCGCAACCAAGCCAGCACCAAGGCCCGCGCCACATTCGCCAGCCACACGCAGCCGAGCGACAGCACGACCAGCAGGCCCCGCTCGACCCCGCCCAGCCGGAACCTCTCGCCAAAAAACAAGGCCACCATCAGAAATCCCTGCAAGGAGCGGATCCCGCTGCAGCCGTCCGCGACCTCCACCCACTCGCCGAGCGATTCCATCCGGTCGCCGAACACCAGCACCGGGCGACCGAAAAAATTGAAGATTCCCGCCGCCAGGTGGATCACGCCGCTCGAAAGATGATCAATCAGCAATTTTTCGATCATCGAGGGCAACGGCAACGCCGTCAGCGCGAACGCCGCGACCGGCAACAGGGCGCGGGAAGCGCCGCGCCCCTTCAGCGCGCAAACGACCAGGTGGGTCGCCACCAACGCCAGTCCCGCCAAAACCCACTGGGGCAGCCGCCAGACCGGATCGACGAGAATCATCACCCGCGCGACCCACCAGAGCGGCGCGAGGATCAGCAGGGGAATCCACCAGGTGCCGCGTGGCCTGGAATCGGCCGCAGGCAATTGCCGCCAGCGGG
Organism: Luteolibacter sp.; assembly: GCA_044374015.1. GTDB lineage: Bacteria > Verrucomicrobiota > Verrucomicrobiia > Verrucomicrobiales > Akkermansiaceae > Luteolibacter. The sequence continues at coordinate 2,356 of JBIPND010000354.1, forward strand.
TGAAAAAGATCACCAGCGTCAGCGGCGGCACATACCACCCGTAATCATAATAATTTCCAAAGCGCCAGGCATGCGAGCCGACCAGGAAAACGACCGCCCAGATTGCCAACAGGAAAGCCGCAGCTCCCTTGTCCGTCCCTTTCGGACCCGTCGCAATCGCTTCATTCACATCCGAGGTTATGAGCGATCCTCTGAAAACGGCAACCCTGTCAAGCCAACGAAGGACGCTGGACTCGTGCAGGATTTGCATGGTTTTCGTGAGCTCTCCCGGGAGCGCCGGCGTCTCGTCGGCATCGCCAATGGAAAGCCAACGGAAAAGCCGGAAACGCCACCCCGTTGTCACCCCATTCACCTGCCAACGAGGACGTTGGCGTTTCCGGCCGACGGCCTCTTCTGTGTGATCCGGTCGGATCAAGCCGACGTCAGTTTATCTAACAGCCATTCCAGATCCACGCTGCCGATCACGGTGAATTTGTCACTCAACGCATAGGGCAAGATCAACTTGTCGCCGTGGCGCAGCGAGCCGCAGCTGTAAACCACGTTGGGCACATAGCCCTCGCGCTCCACGCCTTCCGGCGAAATCAGCGGCGTGCGCAAGCGGCCGATCACCTTGGTGGGGTCGTCCAAATCCAACAGCACCGCACCTATGCAATACTTCCTCATCGGCCCGACGCCGTGGGTGATTACCAGCCAGCCGGCTTCGGTTTCGATCGGCGAGCCACAGTTTCCCATTTTCACCGACTCCCAGACCTCGGCTGGCCGCACCAGCACCTGCGGGTCGTTCCAGAAGTGCGGGTAGTCCGAAAACATGATCATGATGTTCTCGTCGTCCTGCCGCGAAAGCATCACATAGCGGCCGTTGATCCGCCGCGGGAAAAGCGCCATGCCCTTGTTCTGCACCGCCCGGCCGTTGAGCGTGAGCACGCGGAAATGCAGGAAATCCTGGGTCTCGATCAGCTGCGGCAGGATCGCCCGGCCGTTGTAGGCGGTGTAGGTCGCGTAATACAACACCGAGCCGTCGTCCTCGGTGAAACACACAAAACGCGCGTCTTCGATGCCGTTGCTTTCGTTGGCGGACACCGGGCAGATGATGCGCTCGCTCACCCCGAGTTTGGAGGAGAAGCGCAGCTCATAGTTCGAGTCCGCCAACCACTGGATGCACTCGAGGGTGCGGATGTATTCGTGGTTTTCGGTCGGTTGTTCGTGGCGCACCGTGCCCACACTTTGATTCAGCTCGCTGAGGGTGAATTTTGCATTGAGCGGCGCCAGCACCGCGTCCGCGTAAGGATTGTCGAATCCCATCTCATGAAATTTGTGGATAAAGCTCTTCTTCTGATAGTTCGGGTTGGGCAGCACCTGCGGCATCGCCACGAAACGCGACACCGGATCGAGGTGGATCAAGCCGTCCGCCGCGATCTCGCCGGACCGGAACTCGATCGAGGATACGTGTCCTTCTCCGGTGGCGCGCAGGCTCATGATGAAACGCAGCCCGCCCTCGGGCACCCCGGACTGGTCGGGATGGGGGACGATCGAAGGATTGAACAAGGCTGCGGATTCCAAGGCATACTCGCCGGAAAAAAACGCGCCGATCAGCAGCTCCCGCGCGAGCGACAGCGGGCGGTGGGTGTCGAGGTGGTGGCTTACTTTCGCAAAATGCTCCAGCAACAGGGATTCGATGTCATAGTGCCGGTATTCGAACTCGTGTTTCACGGCCGCCAGCTCCACAACCACCTCGTCTTCGGTTAGGTCGAGCGCCCGCTTGAGGATGGCGGCCACCCGTTGCGGGTCCGACGGCAGGAACGGGCGGACGATGACGCGCGCGCTGTCCGGTAACAGCATGATTTCGTGCCGGAGAAAGGGGATGGATTTCATGGGTGGAAGATGTGGGAATGGGGAATCGGGTGCGCGGCGTGGGTCATTTCCGCCAGTGCGATTTGAAAGGCCAGCGAAGATTCCGCGCCTTGGTTGGCGTTGACGCGGTCCGGATGCAGGCCGTCGCCGCAGCCGCCGCCGGTCGGGTCGTAGAGCGCCTGGCCGAGGTCGTTTCTACCGAGAAACCACTC
>JBIPND010000539.1:0-3248 GCA_044374015.1 Luteolibacter sp.
TACATCGATCGATATCGATTCGGTGACGATGGTCAACAGCGAGGTCCATGACCGTTCGCCGCACGACGGCTTTTTCCTGTGCAGTGATGAGCGGCTCAACCGTCTCTGGTATATCAGCACCTGGACTCTGCAGATCGCCTCGTTCCCGGATCACAATGCATGGAAAACCGTCGATGGCTGGCTGATGCCGCGCAAATTGGAGCAGGCGGACGAGGTCGGCCTCAGCGTGGCTGGTGCGGATTGGACCGATGTCACCATCGATACGACTTTCGAGTTGCGGGCGAATCCGCATCATGTCTCTGCCGCAGGTGTGGCCTTCCGCGCACAGGATGTTGGAAACGCTTATCTGGCGGATATTTCGCTGGATGGCACGTTCCGTTTGATTCGCCGCCAGGACGGAAAGGATACGACGCTCAGCGAGAAGAAGCTCGCCGCAACTCTCGTGGATGGTGCGCAATATCGACTGCAAGTCGACGCGCGTGGCCCGGTATTCACTTCACGCTTGGACGGCGCGGTGATCGATGAGACTCGGGATGAAACCTTCGGCAAGGGTCGAGTGGGTTTTTACACGCCGAAGGAAAAGTGGCCGCTATTCGACCACATCCGCGTCACCGATGCCGGCGGCAAACCGCTGCTGGTTGACGACTTCTCAGGAGATCTGTCGAAGTGGCAATTCGCCCGCACGCTTTCCTTTGTGGCGGACGGTGCAAAGCGCGACAGGCTCGTTTGGTCGGGTGACCTCTATTTCGCACAACGCAGCGCCTACTATGCCTTTGAGAAGCCCACCTATCTGCGGGATTCGCTCAGGATGCTTGCCTTCAACCAAACGCCGGAAGGCTACGTGCAGGCCTGTCCGTACCCGGAGAACAATGTGCCGCCGGCGTCGGGGGCTTATGGGCCATTTCCATCGGATGAATTTGCGGCGTGGCTGGTGCCGGTTGCGTGGGAGCATCTGCTCCACACCGACGACACTGCGACGCTGCGGGAAATCCACCCCGCAATCCGGAAACTGTTGGAATATCTGGGCGGCCACATCGGGCCGAACGGATTGTTTACACAGCGCCAGGAGACATCGAAGCACTTCGGCAATCTGGGCCTCGGTGATACCCGCACCCGCAGCTACATGAATATCCTGTTATGGGGCGCGTTTTCGGATGCCGCCCTGATCTCCGACAGGTTGGGCCTGGCGGATGAACGGGATGACGCGCGAAAGAAGGCGGAGGCTATCAAGAAGGCGTTGTTTGAAAACTTGTGGGACGCGAAGAACGGCTTTTTCATGGATGCGATCGGGACACCCGGCTTCGGTTCCGAAGCGAATGCGCTGGCGCTTTCCATGGGCCTCGTCACGCAGGAGCAGGCGCTGAGGATCGTGCCGCATTTCAAGACCATCAGCCATGGTAAGTTCCAGAGTCTGGCGAGCCGGGGAATGTTTGAATACGGCTTCGCGCAATCGGGCCTGCAAGCCATCTTCGACCACAACTGGCTGGCACTGCTCGATAAAAGCTGGCAGGGCGCCACCACGGTGACGGAGTGCATGCAGATGGGGACGAGCGGGTGGGGCGACGAATCGCATCCGGATACCGCCATCGCCGATCACATGAGCGCGGGCATTCTAGGTGTGAAGCCGACGAAGCCTGGATACGGAACATTCGTGGTGAAACCGCAACCGACACGTGAAGTCCTCTGGGCAAAGGGGATCGTGCCCACACCACACGGTCCGATCTCGGCCTCATGGGAGGTGGCGGACGATGGATTGAAACTCGCCCTTACGGTGCCCGAGGGAACCCGCGCGGATGTCCTGCTGCCGCAAGGTGGAAAGCTGACCGTCAACGGTAAACCCGGAACGCTTTCCCAATTGGAGGCCGGTGTCTATCAGATCGAGATTCGCGAACTTCCTGAAGGCGTGTGGGCGGACCCGACGGACCGGGGGGCGGGTGTCGGATCGCATTCGGAGGCGAAGGTGGGAAAGATAAAGTTTACGGCTTCTTCCTCGCATGAGGTAGGCGGCTGGAGTGTGGCGAATCTGATGGCTGCTGAATCGGATTTGACGAAGAAGGGGTACAGTTCTGCGGCGCATGACGAGGCTGCAGGGAAGGAGTGGGTTGAGATCGATCTTGGCGAGGAGACGGCGCTGGGGAGCATCCTTTTGCTGCCCAGAGACGATATGCCGGGTGCCGGATTCCCGCGCGACTTCACAGTGCAGCTTGCGAAACAACCGGGCGGGTTCTCCACGGTTGCGACTTATGCGGATTGTCCCGCACCGGATGAAAGTGGATTGAAAGTGAATCTATACACGGTGATCGGCTATCCATCGGCGCGCTACGTGCGCATCGCTGTCACCCGGCTCGGTTCACCTGCAGCAGACGAACCGAACATCCACCGACTGCAATTCTCCCGCATACGCCTGCTTCAACCCTAGTCGGTCGAACTTCAAACACGATTATTACACACGATTCTACTTATATGAAATTCCATACCATCCCTGCCAAGCCAGCCAATTCAGACAGCAAACCCAGCAAACACCATTCTACATATATGAAATTCCATACCATCCTGCTGGCAGCCATAATGGCCGCGCCGGCTCTGGCTGAAGAAATCGCATCCGGCGAGATGAACCTGTTCGCTCAGAAATATACCGGGCAAAGAACGGATTTCACCGGGAACGCGGGCTTTCAGTTTACTCCGGCTGAGGCGCTTTCCGTGACGGCACTGGGCCGGTCGGTCAGTGGCGGTGCGCTCCAGAGAGCTCATGCCGTGACGCTCTGGGATCCAGTCACGGAAAAGCCGCTGGCGCAGGTCAGCGTTTCCTCCGCATCCAAGGTTGATGAGCGGGGTTTTGCCTTTGAACGTCTCCCCGTTCCCTTGAAGCTTGAACAGGGTCGAAGCTATCGAATCACCTCGGGCGAGGAGGCTGGTGGCGATCCGATGATGGAGGTCGGCGATATCCGCGCGCATCTGGCGGTGGCCGACGTGGGGCCGGGCGTGTACTCCGAGGGCGATGCCTATCCCAAACGAACTCATGGCCTCGAAGGGCAAGGTTACGGCCTGCCGACGTTGTATTTTGACACAACAGGTCTGGCACCGGAGTTACTCAAGGTCGGCCCCCGACCGCCGAAACCGTTCATTCGCGAGCTGACGACCGGCTACCTGCTGCAATACTCGTTTATGTCACCCCGGCCGTATTGCTGGGGTGATGAAAAAACTGTGATGCTTTCCGGCTGGGAAGTCGATAAGAGCGGTGGCCATTT
>JBIPND010000541.1:0-3245 GCA_044374015.1 Luteolibacter sp.
CCGCGGTTTACCGTGCTCTTCAAGAAGCAAGCTGAAGCTTGAACTCCGGACTGCGGAAGGAAGCTCCCACGCGCAGACCGTGTGCTACCGGAAACCGGTCCGGAGTTCACGGTTTACCGTGCTCTTCAAGAAGCAAGCTAAAGCTTGAACTCCGGACCGCGGAAGGAAGCTCCCACGCGCAAAACGGTTCAAATCCGCCGGATCCGCCGGATCCGCCGGATCTTTGATCCACATAAAAAAGAATAATCCCTGTGCCGCGCTGTCATGAGCAGTCGGCCAATCCACAAATCAGCGAGATCGACGCGGCACAGGGAAGTTTTCTACGTTTCCGGGGGGAACGGGGGGGATTTGTCTTGGGGAGAATTATTTGCCGCGGGTTTCCTCGTCTTCGCGGAGGTGGTCGAGCGGTGCCTCGGCGTCGTGGAGCGTGGCCTCATCGCTGGCCCCTTGGCTGCGGCGGCGGAACGCGCTCATTTTGCGGCTGAGCGCGCTTTTCGCGGCGGCGTAGGATTCATCGTTCACGGCGAAATTCGCGGTGTTCCCTGCCGCGATGCTCATTTTCCCGGCGGTGGCAATCGCGTCCTGGTTCGCGCCGAGGAAGAGAAACTGCCACTGGTATTTCTCCGTCTGATGGCGGATGCGCTTGGCGATCTCCTGCCAGGTGAACTGGTGGGACGAGTTTTCCTCGCCGTCGGTCAGGATCGCGATGATCACCTGGTTGGGGCGGTCCGCTTCCGGCGTCTGTTGCAGTTTGGTGCCAAGTTCGTCCACCGTGCGTCCGATCGCATCCAGCAGCGCGGTGCCACCGCGCGGGACGAAGGTGGTGGTGTCCAACTCGACGACCTCGGCGATGGGCACCGAATGGAAGGGGACCTCGTATTGGTCATCGAACAACACGAGGGTGAAACGCGCGGTGCCGGCGGCTTGTTGCTGCTCGCGGAGCAGGCGGTTGAAGCCGCTGATGGCCGGTTCGACCATTCCCTGCATGGAGCCGGAGCGGTCGAGAACGAAGACGATTTCGGTGAGGTGCGTTGTCATGACCCCCACACATTGACAGCCGGGGTGGGACAATTGGGGGGGCAGCCTCGAAAAAAATAAAATTATTTTTCGAGGCCGTAAGGAGCAGGGTCCCTTACGGTCCCTTACGGTCCCTTCTTCCGAGTCCGGGAGGATTGGGAAGAGACGACCATAAGGTCGTCGCTCCCTATATTTCGATGACGTTGCCTTTGAATCCGGAAAACCGGACGCTGGCGAGGTGGCTTTCAAGCGGGTTGGTGTTCTTTTGTTAGTGATAACTCCCAGCGGCCGCGGACGGTCGCGTCACCGCTCGGGCGCGCGTGTTAGGATCTGCCAGATCCAACGCGTTCGCTGCCGATTGGGCCCGCCAGCGGGACTCGTGGCGGGGCAATTCTCCCGGTTGGGCGGTCAGGCGTGGGCGAGCGCTTCTTCGAAGGCGGCGATGATCGTTGCCAACGGTTCCTGGCCGCAGGAGACGCGCAGCAGGTTTGCAGGGACGCCGCAGCCTTCCGCCCACTCGAGTTCGGCGTAGTGGGCGATCAAGGTGTAGGGGACGACCAGGGTGAAACTGGTGCCGAAGCTCGGCCCCTTGCTCAGGCGCAGCGCGTCATAGACTTTCGGGGTTCGCTTGGGCGACTTCAGCACGAATGATAGCAAGCCGCCGTAGCCGCCGCCTTTGCGCATCACGGCCAGATAGTTTTCCGGGTTCACCAACGCGGGATACCAGACTTCGGCGACGGCGGGATGACTGGCGAGCCATTGGGCGAGCGCCAAGCCGTTGTCGTTGGTGATTTGGGTGCGTTTGGCGTAGCCCTTGAGATTGGAGAGCAGGACTTCGGCATCGCCGATGTAGAGCGGGGCGCTCTCGGTGGAGTCCGCGGTGAGCGAGGCGCGCAGCGCATTGGCGACCGGTGAATCGGCGCGCACGGTGGCCATGCCGGCCATCACGTCGCCTTCGCCGGAGACCCATTTGGTGAGGCTGCTGGTGACCACGTCGGCGTAACGCAGCGAATCGACATTGAGCGGACCGGCGACCGAATCGTCCACGACCAACGGCGTGCGACTTTCGGCGCAGGCCTTCGCGACGCGTTGGAGATCGACGGTGCGCAGCAGCGGGTTGCTCGGGAGTTCGGTGAAAACCCCGGCGAACTCGCCTTGGCGGATGCGCATCAGCGCTTCATCGAAGGACTCGCCGGTGGCCTCGTTCAGATAGACCACGCCGTGGCCGAAGAGTTCCTGGACTTTCAAACAATCGACGTAGGGGAATTCCAACTGGAGGGTTTTTTTCCCGTCATGCAGCCCCGGCAGCGCGCGCAGGACCGAGGTGACGGCCGCCATGCCGCTGGCGAAAATGAAGGTGTCTTCCGGGGTGGCTCCGGTGAATTTGGAAAGCGATCGGGCAATCAGATGGGACTTCGAGCCCTCGCGCATTTCGCCCTCGAGGAAATCCTGGGCCTGGCGGCTGCTCACCACCTCGCCGGAGAAACGCCAGTAGGCATCGGCGGTCGCCTTGGCCTTGGTGGGCACCACCAGCACCTGGAGGCCGTGGAAACTGGTGATTCTAACGGCGGTCTCGGCGTGGCGCTCCACCCAGCGGTGGGCGCGCTGCACGGAGGCGCGGGTGGGGAGTACGATGACTTCCTCGTGTTCGCTGGCGACTTCGGATTTCGCGTTGGAAAACAAGCGCTCCACCACCCGGTGTTTGAAAAACCGGGGATAGCCGGTCTCGAGGCGCTTTAAAATTTTCTCCCGGCCTTCTTCGTAGCCGATGATGGATTCCCAAGTCGGCAGGCACACCGAACAGGCATGGGGCGAATCCGGGAGCGGTCGCCCCAGATCCTCCTCTTGCCAAGCCGGGTTTGCTGATAGGTTCCGCGTCACCCCCCCTCCATGCCTCGCCGGTGGACGAAGGGCAAGCCGGATTCACGTGCACAGGTGAACAATTTCCGGGTGGGCGGCTGGAGCGTCTCGCTCCAGGCCGTTGTCCGGGCGTCTCGCCCGGATCTGACAGGCGGGAGGCGGGACGCCTCCCGCAACGGTCTGGTGCGAGACGCCGCTACAAGCGTCCCATGTGCTCTGTAGCGGCGCGTCTGTGACTGCCGCAAACTGGCCGTGCGGCCGTGAGGTGAAGGGGAAAGCCAATGAAGATGCTCCGCGCATTTCATTGGCGCGACGCTCATAGAGACGCCGCTACAGGTGTCCCATGCGCTCTGTAGCGGCGCGTCTGT
>JBIPND010000540.1:0-3245 GCA_044374015.1 Luteolibacter sp.
CGAAATAATTGTTCGCCGCCGCGCTACCCACCGTGGTCAGGTTGCCATTCTGACTGTTCCAATCCGCGCCATTGTTGTAGTTCGCCACGTTCGCGCCGGGATTGGTGATGTCACCGGTGCCACCGGCCGCTGCCGCTGCCGACGTCGGCACGGTATCGCTCTGAGTCGGATAGAGCCAGTAGTTGTTCGTGCTCGCGCCGACTGTCGGGTCGTAATACGCCGCTTTATACCACTCATCCTCACTGGGCAGCCAGACGGCGGCTCCCACGTTCTTGGTGATGATGCCGGTGTTGCCGTTGAGCGTGTAGGCGCCGGTCTCGGTGCTGCCGCTGCCTTGGCCATTGCCCAGCCAGTTGCTGAAGCGCGCCGAGTCATACCAGCTCACGAAAACCACCGGCTTGTCGCCCATGCTGGTGCGGAGGGTGTATTTCGCGCCGCTGGCTGCGCCTGCCGTGTAGGTGATGCCGCCGCGGGCATTGCTGCCCATGCTGGTGCTGTAGAGGCCGTTGGCATTCACGCCCGTGGGGTCCGCAGCATTGAGAAACGCGGAGTATTGGGCGTTGGTGACCTCGTATTTGCCGATCTGGTATTCGTAGCCGACCGCGCCGTAGCCGGTGGTGGCATCCGCCGCATTGCCGGCATGGCCGACCGGAACGTAGTCGATGGTGACGATGGCGGAGGCGGGCGACGCCAGCACGGCGAGGAAGAATGGTGATAGGATTGATTTCACGTAAGCCTGAGAGCCTGAAGCCCTGATAACCCGCACCTAGCAAAATCATGAAAACCCGGTGCAGATTATGCAAAGAATCCCATCTCGACGGTTTCCACGAAGAGACGGCAGCGAGGACCTGGAAAACCGCCCGACCGGTTGGAGTTCCGGATGCCTGAGTCTTCCCCGAAAATCTAGCAGCTTCCGGAAATCTCAGCGCAAGGACTCAAGCCTTCCTGCGGCGGCGGACCAAGGCACCGGCGGCGCCCAAGGCGGCGAGCGTGACCAGCGAGCCCGGCTCGGGAACCGCGGAGACCTCGCGCAGCTGGACGGCGTTGATCAGCGGATTGCCCGGGGTGCCCGCGAGTTCAAACATCACCGAGTTGCGTTCCGCGGTGAAGCTGCCCACGGCATACTGGCCGAGCCCGCCCGCGGCATCGCTGGTGTTGCTGTCGAGCGTGACCTCGCCGGTGTCGGACAGGCCGATCGTCTCGGTCACCAGGGAGGAGTTTGCGGAATTGTTGCTCCACCATTGCAGGAGGTATTCCTGGCCGATGGTCAAGCCGTCCAGCGTGAGATAGAAGGAGGCCCCTGAATTGGAGGCGGAGCCACCACTCCCGAGCAGCGTCTGATAGCTGCCGCTCAAGCTGGCGAAGTTTCCGGTCGCAGCCCCCAGACCGTTCGACGATACCAGCAGGCCGGCAGTTCCGGAGAAAGTGAGCGCGCCGAGATTGAAAGTGTCTCCCGTCATGTCTTCCGGGAAGGCGAACGCTTCAAACCGCACGCCGTTGACCGTCGAGCTGGCAACCCCGGCGGAGCCGATATTGAAGGCGGAAACGAGGCTGCCGTCCGTCCTCACATCGCTGTCGCCGCTGATGGTCCGGGCCGTCCCCCACGCGATGGCGAAGCTGCTTCCCGCCAGGCTGCGGTCGGCAAGCAGACCGCCTAACAAGGCAATGCCGGTTGCGAGCAGCGCCGGGGAATGCCGCGTGCGGCGGCTAGAGTTTGATGGCAAGATGAAGGAACGGCTTGGGAATGGTTTGGTTGTCATGAGTTGAGAGTTGAGAGTTGAGAGTTGAGAGTTGAGAGACAGGAGTGATGGGCGATCCCCGGGTTAGAGGCGGGGAAATTTAACAGGCCGCCGCCTGCCGGTGACGGGCGGCGGCTTGCGTGAGGTGCGGATTATTCGGCCGTCTTCAGTGCTGCCTTGAGGCGGCATAACAACAAGGCGCCGGCTTGGTTGCTGCGGGCGAGGGTGACCGTGACGGTGTCCGGCGCGTCACCATTCTCCACCACGCCGACGCTGCCGGCGCTGGTCGCGCCGATGGCGACTTCCGTCCAGGTGGCGAGGTCGCTGCCGGATTGGAAGTCGAGGGCGACTTCCTGCTCCGAGGCATCGCTGCGGTTGAAGGTGAAGATGAAGTGGTCCGCGGTGAGCGTCACCACCGGCGAAAGATAAGCGTCGGCAGCCAGCGGATCGCCGCCCAGCACGAACTCGAGGATGTTGGGTGTGCCGTCGCCATCCGGGTCCTGGGTGACACCGTCATTGACGCCGGCGACGAGGTTCTCGCTGACCGTCCAGGTGGCGTAGGGCGAGTTGGTCGCCGCCGTTTTGACGATGAGCAGCTGTTTGTTGGCAAGATCCACTTGCAGGTCATAGCCGCCGGGCAGAACCGGGCTGTCGGCGAAGGCCAGCGAACCGAGGCTGCCGGTGTAGGTCGCAATCACATAACGGTTGGCGGTCGGGGTGCCGGTGACCTCCAGCCGCGTGGTGGCGCCCGTGGTGAAATCGCCGGTGACCGCCAGCACGTCGCACGCGGTGCCGGTGATCTCGCAGGCATAGGTGCCGGTGAGGGTCACGCTGCTGGTGCTGAGGGTTCCGGAGCTGTTGCCGCCGGGCGCGACCGTGCCTGAGACCGTCACGCCGCCGGCGACGGTGCCGCTGCCGGAAAGCGTCTTGCCGACGGCCACGGCGAGCAGGCCGGACGGGGTGGCGGAGACATCGAGCGTGCCGTTGACGATGTAGTTGCTGCTGGCGGCGATGGAGCCGCTGCCGCTCAGCGTGAGGGTTCCTTCGCTGACTTCCGTGTCGCCCCCATGGGTGTTGACCCCGGTGAGGGTCAGGGTGCCGGTGCCGATTTTCACCAGTTTGGCCGGGCCGCTGAGAGCCCCGGCGTAGGTGGTATTTTGATGATTGGCTCCGACTTTGAAATCGCCCCTCGGTGTGACGATTCCACGGGTCCCCTTCAAACCGCCAAGAACATAGACACCCGAGTAATACCCGGGTATCTCGGTCGCAAACGAGATCACGCCGGAATCTGCCGCGTTCATATCGAGGGTGGAGTTCAGCAGGCTCACTCCGCTAGGCTTGCCGACCGGAGGCGTATTCCAGGTGCTAGTCCCTCCGAAGATAAAGAAATCACCGCCAAGTGAGAGTCGGCCGCTGGCAACGCGGGTATCCCCGGAGTAGGTATGGGTGGTCCCATTCTTCAAGATCATTATGTTAGAGCCGGTCTTTGTGAGCGAGCCACTGCCT
>JBIPND010000542.1:0-3243 GCA_044374015.1 Luteolibacter sp.
TTTTTGGTTGAACGGTTGTGGCGGAAGGATGCAACGGCGCATCCCGGACTGTGTCCTTCCGCTTACTGTTTGACCTCAAACCCCTGTTATTCTCCTAAATTCAACCTCCAATTACCCCAATGATCTCTCGATTTATCCCCTCCGCGCTTGGTGCGCTTGTCCTAACCGCGACCTTGGCCCACGCCGAGGAAACCGTGAAAGTCGGCGTGCTCCACTCCCTCAGTGGCACCATGGCCATCAGTGAAACATCGCTCCGCGACGTCCTTCTCTTCACCTTCGACGAAATCAACGCCGCCGGCGGCGTGATGGGCAAGAAGATCGAGCCCGTCGTGGTCGATGGTGCCTCGAACTGGCCGCTGTTCGCCGAAAAGGCCAAACAGCTTCTCGAGCAGGACAAGGTCTCGGTGACCTTCGGTTGCTGGACCTCGGTGAGCCGGAAGTCGGTTCTCCCTGTTTTCGAAGAAAAGAAAGGGCTGCTCTTCTATCCGGTGCAGTATGAGGGTGAGGAAATGTCGCCCAATATCTTCTACACCGCCGAGGCGGTGAACCAGCAGGCGACACCGGCGGTCGATTACATGCTCGAAGAAGGCAAGAAGAAGTTCTACCTGATCGGTTCGGACTATGTCTATCCACAGACCACCAACCTGATCCTGTTGGAATATCTCCTCAGCAAAGGCGTGCCGCTTGAAAACATCGGCGGTGGCTTCACCAAGGATGCGACAGGCAAAATCATGTCCGCCGGCAAATACACCCCGTTCGGCCACACCGATTACCAACAGATCATCTCCGAGATCAAGCAGTTCGCCGCCAGCGGTGATGCCTGCATCATCAACACCCTCAACGGCGACACCAACGTGCCGTTCTTCAAGGAATACGCCGCGGCCGGCCTCGATGCCGAGTCCTGCCCGGTGGTGAGCTTCTCGGTTTCCGAGGATGAATTCCGCGGACTTCCAGCGAGCCAACTGGTCGGACAACTTGGATGCTGGACTTACTTCCAGTCGATCAAGAGCCCTGAAAACGAAAAGTTCATCAGCAGCTTCCAAGGCTGGCTCGCCAAGTCAACGGTTCCCGGAATCGTCAAGGAAGGCCGCGTGACTTGCTCGCCGATGGTCCTGTCCTACAACGGAGTCTATCTGTGGAAAGCCGCGGTCGAAAAGGCCGGCACCTTCGAAGTGGACAAGGTCATGGCGGCACTCAAAGGTGGCCTGTCGTTTGATGGTCCGGGCGGCACGGTGACCAGCCAAGCCAATCACCACCTCACCAAAAACGTCTATATCGGTGAAACCCGCGCCGACGGCCAGTTCAAGATCCTCAAGGAATACAAGAACGTGGTCGGCGAGCCTTTCCTCAAAGGCACCTACAAATAATCTCCCCCAGTTTGACGGGTCGCATCGCCCGGTTAAACCCATGCCCTCTCCGGGGGTGTGGGTTTTTTCTACATTTGCTTGGCATGGGCATTGCTCATCTTCAGTCTTTGCCCATGAAAATCTCCAATCTCTCCCGGCGGGGTTCGTCCACTCTACGCGGGTTATCTGCGGCCATTTGTTTGTTCCCGACCTACCTGTTGGCGCACCCGGGGCACCATCATCCCGATGAAACTGATGAGTTTGATTTCCTGCGCGCCACTTTCTTCCATTCCCATGGTACGCTGGATTACCTGCTTGCCGGGGTGGCGATCTCGTGTGTGTTAGTCGCGTGCCTGCATGGGAAATCCGCCGTCAGGATTGGCGCGGTGCTGGTGGCGCTGGGAGCGCTCGCGGCGACCGGAATGGCCTAACTGGAATTGCCGATGCATCTCTCCCCGCGTGAACAGGAAAAGCTCCTCATCGTCGTGGCCGGCGATCTCGCCAGGCGCCGGCGCGCGCGCGGCCTCAAGCTGAATTACCCCGAAACCGTCGCACTGATCACCGCCGAACTGCTGGAATGTGCGCGTGACGGGAAATCGGTTGCCGAGCTCATGAGTTACGGCACCACGCTGATTTCCCGCGATGAAGTCATGGATGGAGTCGCGGAAATGATCCACGATGTGCAGGTCGAAGCGACCTTTCCCGATGGCACGAAACTCGTCACCGTCCACCATCCCGTCCGATGATCCCCGGAGAAATCATCACCCCGCCCGGTGCCGCCGACCTCGAACTCAACCCGGGGCTCGCCAAGCGGGCGCTCGTCGTGGCGAACACCGGTGACCGCCCGATCCAGGTTGGCAGTCACTTTCATTTTGCCGAAGTGAACAGCTCGCTTCACTTCGACCGCGCCGCCGCCCGCGGTTACCGGCTGGATATACCAGCCGGCACCGCGATCCGTTTCGAACCGGGCGACACCCGTGAAATTCCCTTGGTCGCCCTCGCCGGGAGGCGCGAAGTCCACGGACTCAACAACCTCATCAACGGCCCGCTCGATTCATGAAACAAACCCGCGCCAATTACGCCGGCATGTTCGGCCCGACCACCGGCGACCAAGTCCGCCTCGCAGACACCGAGTTGTTCATCGAAGTCGAGCGCGACCTGATCGCGGAAAACGGCGGTTACGGCAACGAAGTGAAATTCGGCGGCGGCAAGGTCATCCGTGACGGCATGGCGCAATCGCCGTTAGCGATGGATGCCGATTCACTCGACCTTGTCATCACCAACGCCCTCATTCTCGACGCCGCCCATGGCATCATCAAAGCGGACATCGGCATCAAACACGGACGCATCGTCGGCATCGGCCATGCGGGAAATCCGCTGCTGCAGGACGGCATCAGCATGACGATCGGTGCCGCCACCGAAGTGATCGCCGGCGAAGGCGGCATCGTCACCGCCGGCGGCATCGACACCCACATCCATTTCATCTGCCCCCAACAGATCGAGCACGCCATCGCCAGCGGTGTCACCACCCTCATCGGTGGCGGCACCGGTCCGGCGCACGGCACCTACGCCACCACCTGCACGCCCGGGAAATGGAACATCCACCGGATGCTAGAAGCTGCCGAGGCGTTTCCCGTCAATCTGGGATTCCTCGGAAAAGGAAATTGCTCCTCACCCGGACCGCTGCGCGAACAGGTTCTGGCAGGCGCTATCGGATTGAAGCTCCACGAAGACTGGGGCACCACACCCGCCGCGATCGACACCTGTCTAACGGTCGCGGATGAGTTCGACATCCAGGTTGCGATTCACACCGACACCTTGAACGAAGCCGGATTCGTCGAAAGCACGCTGGCCGCGTTCAAAGGCCGCACCATCCACACCTATCACTCCGAAGGCG
>JBIPND010000543.1:0-3242 GCA_044374015.1 Luteolibacter sp.
GTGACGCCTGGGTCGAGGTTCTTGCGGATAGCTTTCAGGTCGCCGAGCCGGACGGCGACCTGGCCGCCGTAGCCGCCACCGGTCCAGACGAGCGGGCGGCGGGTAGCGAGGGTGTCTGACTTTCCGACGAGCACGGGCAGCAGGTTTTCGCCATAGGGTTTTCCGGGGTCGGCTCCGGTTAGGGCGCAGAGGGTGGGCATGATGTCGGCCGAGTAGGCGGGTTGGTCGATGACCTTGCCGGCGGCGACCTTGCCGGGCCAGCGGATGATGCCGGGCACGCGGATGCCGCCTTCATGTTCGCTGCCCTTGAGGCCGCGGAGGTTGGCGACGGAGTTGAAGAACTTGTGATCCACGCCGCCGACGTCATGGGTGGTGCCGTTGTCGGAGGTGAAGATGACGAGGGTGTTGTCCTCCAGTCCCTTTTCTTTCAATTTCACCAGCAGTTGGCCGACGTTGTAGTCCATGAAGGAAATCATCGCGGCATAGCCGGCGCGAGGGCGCGGGTGGGGTTGGTAGGAACGTTCGCCGCGGTAGGGTTTGGTGTCCCACTCCTCGGGATAACGTTCCACCCATTCGCGCGGCGGTTGCATGGCAACGTGTGGTTCCAGCGGACAGTAGTAGATGAAGAAGGGTTGTTTGTCGTCGGCGTGACGGTCCACGTAGCCGAGCAGTTCATCGGTGATGGCGACAGATGCGTGTTTTTGCCCGACGAGTTTGTCGTAGGTCACGGGGCCTTCGGGGATTTTCGAGTGACCTGGGATGCCCGGGTTGTTGATGACGTCCTTCACGCCATTGCGCCACAGAAAGGGTGGATAGAATGTGTGGCAAATCCGGTGGTCGGTATATCCGTAGAAGTAGTCCACGCCGTTCTGGTCTGGCGCGCCTGTGGTTCCGTATTCGCCCATGCCCCACTTGCCGAATGCGGCGGTCGAGTAGCCGGCTTTCTTAAGCGCGGTGTGAAGTGTCAACTCCGCCTTCATCGGGTTGTCACCCTTGAGGTTCTCCGTGGTTTCGCCATTGTCCACGCGCAGCAAGTTCTGCACGTTGCAGCCGCCGGTGTGGCGGCCGGTGAGCATCACGTTGCGGGATGGCGAGCAAACCGGAGCGCCCGAGTAGAACTGGGTCCAGCGCTGCCCTTGCGAGGCGAGGCGGTCAAGGTTCGGAGTCTGGATTTTTTCCTGGCCGTAACAACCGAGCTCGGCCCAGCCGAGGTCGTCCGCGAGAATCACGACGATGTTGGGCTTTTCAACATCAGCTGCGAATGCGGAGGCGATGGCTGACAAGGCCATACATAGTGTGAGTATTCCGCGGGGAATGGGGATCATCATCGGCTTCATGGATTTCATCAATTTGTTGGATTTTCTCTCAATCTTTTTGATCGTATGGGATCAGGGGTTGTGGATGGGCCGCTTTGCCAAGCGGGCGGCTGCCAGGCGCAAGGCCATCGCTACAGAGATCGGTCTCCATCGCAGCCACGAGTTTCTGGATGCGTTCAACGGTCTCCGGATGCTGTGTGGCGACATCAGTGGTTTCCGCAAGGTCTTTCTTGAGATTGTATAACTCGGGTGATGTGGCGGGTTTCACAGGCAGCCTGAGTTTCCAATCCCCTTCCCTGACGGCTTCCAGTTTAAGGCCGCGGTAATAGTAGAATGTGTCGTGCGCCGGTTTGGCCACGGAATCTCCGGAAAGCTGCGGCCAGATGTTCACACCGTCGATCTTCCGGTCTGTTGGAGCTTCCGCTCCAGCCAGGGCCGTGAAGGTCGGAAGGATGTCAAACATTCCGGTGATGGCGTCGGATTCGGTGCCAGCGGGAATTTTGCCCGGCCACCATGCGAGAGTGCAGACCCGGATGCCACCTTCCCAAGTGCTGTTCTTGAAGCCGCGCAGCGGAAAGTTCACGCCGCGTTGAGTGCCGCCGTTGTCGCTGGTGAAAATGACGAGCGTGTTTTCGGCCAGCCCGTTTTTCCGCAAAGTGTCCAGCACTTGCCCGACGCTCCAGTCCATTTCCTCCACCCAGTCCGAATAGATGCCATGGGGTGACAGTCCATTCGGATCTTCCGGGAAAAGCACCCTTGGAATCGGCAGCACCCGTTTTGGATAACATCCGGTCATCAGTCCGGCACGTGACGGTGAACATACCGGGGCCGCATAAAACGAGGTGAGCTTGCGCCCCTCCTTCGCCATGCGGTCGAGGTTTGGCGTTCTGTTCAACTTCGAACCGAACGGGCCGATGTCCGCGTAACCAAGGTCGTCGATGTTGATGACGATGAAATTGGGTCGTTGCGTGATCTCCGCGAACAAGGGAGTCGATAGTGATATAAGCGATCCCATAGCAAGGATCAGAGTTTTGAGATGGTTCATGGTTCGGTTGTTTTTGAATCCAAGGGGTGGATCGGGATCGCCATGTTGAAGCTGGGCGTGCCCTTGAACGGATCTTTTTCGGCGGCGGCGGTGTAGAGGCAAATGGGTTTGCCCTCGTCATCGAATAGCAGTTGCGGGCGTTCGAGATTGGTGAGGCTGTGCTTGACGCCTTTGGTGTCGGTGTATTCGCGCAACGAGACGAGTTTGTGGGCGGCGGGTTGCCAATCACCCCAGCCTTTTTCGGAGGTGATCAGGGCGAGCGCACCCCACTGTGGTGTGAGCGCCCGGTCAGTCTTTTTGCGGGAAAAATCCTTCACGATCGCATAGTAGCGGTCGCGCTTCCGGTCGAACCAGAAATACGGATCCTCCGCGTCGTAGCGTTCGTCGGTGAGCGCCGGGCCGATGAGTTGATAGGGACCGTCCGGTTTGTCTGAAGTCGCGATCCAATGCACCATGTGCCCGCCGGTCGCCGCGCTGCGCGCTTTGAACATCATCAGGTAGCGGCCGTCCCGTCCCTGGGTGACGCTGGGATTCACTGTGCGACAGAAGGTTTTGATGCCATCCGGTGCCATAAGTGGCTGGGCGCAGCGTTGGAATTTCCCGGCGATGAGATCTGCCACGGAATCCGCGACGGCGACTCCGATGCGCTGGCCGTCGGCGTGTTGGGTCCAGCGGGTCTTGTTCGGCACCAAGTTGTTCGCAATGTAATAGAGATAGATTTTATTTCCGAATCTCCGAATGTGGGGATTGTGGGCGTTGAAACAATCCCAGCGATTTGTGTCGCCGGTAGATCGCTGGACGGTAGTCACGTGTTTGAACGGACCGGTGGGTGAATCGGAAACCGCGGCGGCGATCTCGGAATACTTCATCCAGCCGCTCAT
>JBIPND010000544.1:0-3239 GCA_044374015.1 Luteolibacter sp.
CCGCTCTTGGGCCAGATCCAGCGCTGGACTTTGCCGTCCTTGATCAGGGCTTTGGCTTGGATGGTTTTCACGCCGAAGATGGTCTCCGCTTTGTAGGAAGCGAGGCCGGTCTGATAGGTCTCGCCGTCCACCGCTTCTTCGGGACCCGCTTCCCAAGTCAGCACCTGATCGAAGGTGAATTCCTTGATTTGGGCGGTGCGCACGCTGTCCTGCATCGCCTTCACCGGATCACCCCCGGCAACGGCTGGGGCCGGGGCGGGTTCAGGGGCTGGGGTCGGTTCGGGTTCCGGAGCCGGGGCGGGTTCGGGCGTCGGCTCCGGCATTGGTGCGGGTTCCACGGGCACTTCCGCGACGGCCACTTCCGGTTCAGGTGCTGGAGCCGGGGTCACCGGCGGCTCGGGCGTCGCAGTTGCGGGTCCCGGAGGATTGGCGGCAAGTTGCTGGCGCAAATCGGTGTCGGAAACCGGGATTCTGCCGAGAAACGGACCGTCGCCCGGACTGACGACCGCGTTTTCGCCATCGACGCGCACGAGTTTTACGCGGTTGCCCGCGTCGATGGTCATGACCACGCCGGATGCGGAATCCGCCACTTTCACCTCCGCGTTGAGCAACACCCGCTCCGGGAGTTGGCTGGGGGCGAGGCTCGCGAGATCGAGCAGCGGGGCGCTCGGCGGAGTTTCCGCGACGACGGTTTCATCGATCACCGCGTCCTTCGCAACGGCGGCCGGAGTTTCCACCCCGGTGAGCTGCGGGCGGAGCTTCGGCTCGTAGATGTATCCGAAAACGCCAGCCGCGATGATTCCGATAAACTTGAGAAACTGTTTCATGTGTTGAGGGATACGTAAGTCCTAGCCGATTCCTTGAAAAGAATTTTCAGTTTCGCGATCAGTCCCCGCTGTCGGCTTCCAGGTGAGCGAGAGCTTTCTGATAGCTGGAGTTGCCCAAGTAGTGCCGCAACTGCGGATCCACCTCGCTACGATGCGCCGCCGTCCATGCAGTGATTTTTTCCGAAACCTGCTTGAGCGCTTCCAAATGCGCCGCGCCATCCCGGTCGCGCCAGGCGTGATCGGCGATGATGGCAATGCGCTGGCGGAGCAGTTCGATAAGTTCGGCGGTCATGAGGTCGCGGGATTCAAACACATTTCCCCGGCGGCGGCGCGGAAATTGTTCGGCGGGATCGCATTTCGCCCCGCTGCGGGAAGTTTCATCGATCGCATGACCATTCCGTGACACTTCCTAGCAGGCAATCGGCTTCATTCACGTCCATGCACTTCAACCCATTCCCCCTCGCCGCAGCGTTTTTGTTATTCGCCGCCGGCACCGCCCGCGCCCAAGAACCGCCGCTGCGCGAACTCCTGCGCGACGGCCTCTACGCCGAAGAAGTCACCCGCGATCCCGAATCCGCCGCAAAAAGCTACGAGCAAGTCCTCGCCCGCTATTCCGAGCAACGCGCCTTCGCCGCCTCCGCGCTCTTCCGCCTCGCCGAAGTCCGCCGCAAACAGGACCGCAACGACGACGCGATCCAGCTCTATCAGCGGCTGCTCGCCGAGTTTCCCGCCGCGACTGCGGAAACCAAACTCGCCCGCGAAAACCTCGCCGCGCTCGGCGGGAAAGCGCCGGAAGCCAGCGGACCGGCCGGCGATGCCGAGTCGCAGGCAAGTTCGATGCGGCGAACTGGCTGTTGGACAAGGGCGCGAAACCCGACATCCCGAGCCGCGGCGTGGGGATCACGCCGCTCCACGAGGCCGCCCTCCAATCCTCCGACGCCTCGCTCGCCATGATCAAGCGCTTGCTGGAAGCCGGTGCCGATCCCAACCGCCGCACTGCCCACCGCGAGATTTCGGACGGCCAGCGATCCGTTTTGCGGAATGCCACTCCGCTGTCCATCGCCGCACGGTCAAACTCCAAATCCACCGAAAAACTCCGGCGGCTTCTCAAGCACGGCGCGGATCCGAAGTCGGACACCCAGTTGATTCCTCTCCTGCTCGAGAGGTCGCAGGATTTCATGGAGCCCCTCAAGTTGTTGGCGGACGCCGGTGCCAGACCGGATGATGCGTGGCTGACGAGTAATGTGCGGCGGGCGAGCGGGGAACTTCGTGATTACCTGGTCGAGAAATTTATCCTCCCAAGTTATGCCAACGATTCTGAAATCCAACTGGTGATCAACGATCCCTTTGGTGCCCGGCACTCGAAAATCGCGGTGCGCTCCGGAGAGTCCGCGCCGCCGGATCTCGCGGCGTGGTTGCTCGCCAACCACCCGAACAGCCAGTCGGCAATCAACGATAGGAACCCGTTGAAATACCAGTGGTTGATCTGGCGCAAAGCAGAAAGCGGGAGCCTCACCCAACAGGAACTGGAAATCTCCGGCGGCGCGCCCAATACTGTCATTTTAGCCATTAAGAGTAAGAAAAATTCAACCGCAGATGAACAGGATAAACGTAGATAAACAGAGGGAAAATTCAGTCTTTATCTGTGTATTTCATCTGCGTCCATCTGAGTTCATCTGCGGTTAAAAATTTTTAAACTGACAGTATTGGGCGGCGCGCCCCTTGCTCCACTCCAATGGGGCGACATCGTCGAGTGCAGGATTTCCTATCCAGCGGGCGTTAGCGGTAGCTCCGGTCGCAACCAACTTCCTTCCAACATCCTCGCCGCCCTCCGCAAGCGCAGCGCCTTTCCCATCACTTTTGAAATCCATGGCAGGCGCCGCAAGATCCTCGTCCGCGGCGACCGGCCCTTCTTCGCTCCCACCACAACCGAAGTTCCGCTAGAGAAGCTCCAATCTGTCGTCGAGTTGCTCTGGCAGCCCGGCGTGCAGGTGACCCAACCGCCACTGCGTCAACAGGAGTCGGATCTGTTTTTCGACTCAACCGATTGAATCTCCTCCGTGATCTCCTGTAAAAATCATTCCGGTTTTTAGGATAAACCTTTCCATTTCCGCACGTGGCAATAATAGAATATCTAAGATATTCGATGAACGAAAAGCAGGACGCGCAGAGGCTGACGCGGAAGCGGAATGGGACTCCACCAATAACCTCCCATTCCCCCGCATGCTTAATATCGAATATCTAAGATATTAATTATCTAATAATTTGAACGAAAAAGAAGTCGCAAAAGCTGCGGAGACAATCTTTTCTTGTATTATGGCGTGCGCGAGTGAGCTTCAGGCGTCTTCGTTCAACGCTGCAGGTATTGAATCGACGAAGTCGAAGCTTTCATTTCCATAGGATGACTCCTAC
>JBIPND010000545.1:0-3238 GCA_044374015.1 Luteolibacter sp.
AGATTGGTGGTGTCGATCATGTTCCAGGAATTTCCGTCAGTGCTGTTAGCACTGCTGGTGTCGATGGTCAGCCTGTTGTTGAAAACCACGCTGGAAGTCTCCGCACCGGTGCCGGCGGAAATCAGCGGCACGGTGGTGGTGTCCACGCCGTCCACGATCTTGTTGGCTCCGATGACCAGGGAGAATTCATCCGTGGCCTCGTTGCCGAAAGTGAGAGTGAATCCACCCGGGTTGGTCTTGTTCACCACGATGGCTCCGACGTGATTGGCGAGCGGGCCATGGAAATTGATGGCGCTTGCGGCACCGCTGTCGGGTTGAAGCGTCAGTGTGGCGGGAGCCGGGGTGGTGCCGCCCGTGACCGAACCATTCAAGGTGGTGGTGAGAGCCGCCGCAGTCCGGAAGGTGCCGGAAGTGCCGGTGAGTGTGACCGCCGCGACGTGGCTCTGGGTGGCGGCAACGCCCGTGAAACGCAGGGTGGTGCCGGTGCCCATATCCAAGGCCGCTGCAGCACCCCCGATGGAGTTGTTGTCGGTAGTCCTGAGTTCGCCGCCCGCGCCGTTGGGAATGAGCCACTTGCCCGAGAATCCGTTGTTATTGCCGCGCAACCACATCGCCGCGCTGCCACCAAAGGTGATGGTGGCGGACCCGGTGATATTCGCGCCGACGCTATTATGCGGCGTCCAGGTCTGGTTGATGGAGCCGACGTTGATCGTGGTCAGGCCGTTGGTGTTGCCCAAGCGGGAGGCCATTCCGGAGATGCCGCCATTGCCGAGATTGATGGTGATGTTCTGGTCGGCGGCGGGATCGATCTCCACGCCTGCGGTATCGAAGACCATGCCTTTCCAATCAAACACGGTGGTATCCGGGGCCGTGTAGTCGGTAAGCACGTCGAGGGCATCCTTCGCGACATCAAACACGGCGATGTATTGCTCGGTGAGGGTGTTCTGGGGCACGACGCCGCCATCCCAGGTGCTGCCGAGGCTCATGTCGAAGGTGGTGCCCGTGGTGGTGATGGGAATGATGGGTAGGGTGCCGGTGTAGGCGAGCGAAAGCATACCGGTGGATTCCGAAAAGGTCCAGGTGGACTCGCCTTCCGCGAGCGTCCAGACGCCTGGGCTACCTTCGGTGAACCCGGAGACACTGAAGTTGTCGCCAAAGGTTTCATCCAGGTTGTCCACATCCACCAGACGCCACTGATTGCCATTGGCCAGTCCCGCGAGCGAGCGGTTGATGGTGAACAGGGAATTGGTGAAATTCACCGCCACTCCATTGGTTCCCGTGCCGCCACGGATGAGGGAAGCGGCGGAGCCTGCGGAGGTATCCACCCCATCGACGATGCCGGTGGTGCCGAGTTTGAACGTGAGCTTGGCTTGGTTGACCAAGGGATCGGTTCCCGCACCGAAGCTGACCGAGGAGCCGGCAGTCGCGCGACTGATCGCCAGCGACCCGACGTGGTTGTTCATGTCACTGTTGATCGTGAACGCCACGTTAGCGCTTTGCTCGGTGGTGAGTGGGTTCGAGCCCGATATGACTCCACTGAAGACCGTTCCAGTCGCGCTGGCGAAGAGTTTGCCGCCGCCCGAGCCGAGCGAAAGAGCGCGATCAAACACCGAGCTGGCGCTGGCAACCCGGAGCGTAGAATTATTGGAAAGCGCGACGCTGGCCGTGCTGCCGCCGATTGCGAAGCGGTGTTCGACCCAGAGGGTGCTGCCGTTGGTCACATTCCAGGCCCCTGTGAACGTGCTGTTGTTATCCCGTTTCCACAGGCGGCCGGGGCCGTTGACGGTGATGGTGGCGGATCCCGTCAAGCGACCTTGGTAGCTCAGGATTCGCCCTGATGCCACCGTCCAGGTTTGATGGGTGGTGCCCACGGCGAGGATGAGATTGGGGCCGATGCGGGAGTCGGTCGTACTGCCGCTGGTCAGACCGCCGCTGCCGAGAGTGATGGTTTTCGGGTCGGTTTGAGCAGTCGCCTGGTAGGATCCGCCGTAGAGATTGGTGTTGCTGCCGAGCGTGAGTTTGTTGGCGGAAAAATCCGCTGTCGTGCCAAGGTGGCCACCGGAAAAAATCGCCTCGGTGCCGATGTCGGGGACGCCGACACTCCACGAGCCGGCTTGTGACATGTCCTGGAAGGTGCCCGCTATGGTGCCGGAGGGCAGGGTCCCACCCGCAGGAGCTGCGGGCGCACCCGCGTTGGCGGTGGTTTGCGCCTGAATGTGGCCGGCGACTGCGATGAATACGGTGAGGATCAGGGGTTTCGCGATCACATAACCAACGGATGCAATATGGGTTTTTCTTTTCATGAGTATTTGGGTATTTGGATATTAAGTATTGTCGGGGATTTGTCTTTTCAAAAAAGGGGAAGTTGGTGGCACATCGACTTTCTACTTCTTGAGATTGTCGTTCACGGTAAGCTGCCCGCCGCTCACACTCTCGACGTGGAAATCGGCGAAAAGTGCGTTTGCCTTGCCGCTGTGGCGGGTGCCGACGGCCGTGACCTCACCGAACCATCCATTGCCCGCCCGGGTGGGGCTTTTATGGCTGTCGGCGATGAGGATCTTGTTCGACGGCCGGTCGATGGCTGATTGCGGGACGCGCTTGCCACCACCGGGAAGGAAACCCATCAAGTAGGAGTTGGCCGTGTACGTTCGGAAGCTCATGCGCTCCGCCGGACAGTTGAACATGTGCTGCTCACCCGGCTGATCGAACCACTCGCGAGCGGTACTGCCTTCACCTACATTGGCAAGAACCGCGAGAGGCCCGGCGTGGTTGTCCCAGCCCCATGAATTCGCCCCGGCACCGGTGTAATTGTAACCGGACGAGTAAGGGAGCAGCCCGTTGTTTTCCGCCATGTAAATACCCATCACGGTCCCGATCTGCCGGAGGTTGCCCGTGCATTGGGCGCTACTCGCCTTGGCTTTCATGCGGGACATCGTGGGGAACAGGAGGGCTGCCAAAACAGCGATGATGCCAATCACCACGAGAAGCTCGGTCATGGTGAAGCCACGTGGCTGACGGAGCAGGTTAGTTGGAGCTGAAGGTCTCATGGGTTTGTTTCTAAAAATCCGTTCGATCTCGATTTTAATCCCGAAGCGGCTGGCGTTTGACTTTTGGGAAAATGACTGCAATCAGGTGGTGCGTCAATTTTTTCATGCAAATTCGTGATTCTTTTTCTGCAACTTGCAGTTTTTAATGGACAAGATTCTGACTTGGGTTTTTCCTTCGGTCGCAGTTCCCG
>JBIPND010000546.1:0-3236 GCA_044374015.1 Luteolibacter sp.
CGCTGCCGACCGTGAACGCCGGATCGAGCTGGACCGGCGCGCCGAGTGCCGTGGAAAATAGACCCACAAGGGAAAGCCACGCGATGATGAAGGCTCTAACCGATTTAAGGCGAGGGGGGCGGTGCATTGACGAATCCTGCGGAAGCGCCTGCTCGATTCAAGATTTTATTGGATGGCCGCTCCCCACGAACCTGCCAGTTTCCTGGGCGGATGAGAATGCTTGTAGCGACGTGTCTATGAGCGCCGGCGCCAATGCCCGGCGCATGTGGAGCTCAGCGCGTTCCCATTCGCACGGCGGTCATCGAGCGCCGCTCGTGCGAACGCACATACATGAAATCAACCCGTGAGAGTCTGAGTCATCCCGAGCCGAACAGCTTTCGGCGCTGGCGGTGGACTTACGCGGCTTCCTGATCCGCGCGTTTGCG
Source organism: Luteolibacter sp. (assembly GCA_044374015.1). GTDB lineage: Bacteria > Verrucomicrobiota > Verrucomicrobiia > Verrucomicrobiales > Akkermansiaceae > Luteolibacter. The sequence continues at coordinate 426 of JBIPND010000546.1, forward strand.
GTGGATCAGGGATTGGCGTTGGCCGCCAAGCCTAGGGGGATGGAGGGGCATGGCGGTTGGAAAACGCCGCCACGGGTCGCGTCACCAGGATGAAGTTCGGCAAAAAACGAATGACCTGAATGCGGTTTTTTGTGAGGGCTTCGCTCAGGCTATCGGAGTTGGAGCTCTGGGTAAAACGGATAGACGATGCCCGCCCACGGGTGATACCTGTGATTTCGGCTGCTTATTCGGCGGCAGCTTCGGGATAGACCGTCTTCCAATCGGCCTTCATGTCGGTGATGGTCCAGCCCTTGGTTACGGCTTGATCGAGGCCTTGGTCGAGCTTGCCGATGTGCGAGTCGCGGTCGTAGGCCCATTCGCGGTCGGCGTCGGTGTGGTGCACCAGCATGGCGAATCGCGGACCGGGGCCGGCGGTGGTCCACTCGAGCATTTGGAAATCGCCATCGGAATTACCCGCGGCGAAAATGGGACGGCGGCCGATGTGGCGCTGGATGCCGACGGGCTTGCCTTGTTTGTCGTCGTTGTGGGCGATTTCCGGCAGCTTGACGAGGACGGCCTTGCCGTCGCGCAGTTGGTATTTCAGGCCGCCGCTGCTGCCGACGACTTGTTCGGGCGGGATGCCATAGACGCGTTCGGTCCACGGTCGCATGAATTCGATGCCGCCGCCGGAGACGATGAAGGTTTTGAAATCGTTAGCCCGGAGGTAGGCGAGCAGCTCCAGCATCGGTTGATAGATCATCTCCGTGTATGGTTTGCCGGTTGTTGGATGTTTTGCAGTGGTGATCCAGTCGGTGACGGTTTTTTCGAATTGCTCCGTCGTTAGACCGGCGTGGGTGGCCATGATGATTTGGGCGAGCGAGTGTTCGCCGCCGGCCAGCGCGGCTTTGACGTCGCCCTTGAGGAGCGAGGCGAAAGGTTCTTGGTCTTTCCATTCCGGATGCAGCGGCGCGAGGGCTTTGATCCGGTCGAGTGCGAAGAAGAGTTGGAAATACATCGGCTGCTCGGCCCAGAGCGTGCCGTCGTTGTCGAAGACGGCGATGCGTTCGGGCACAGGCACGAAATCGGGCGAGCCATCCTGGGTGACTTTTTCCACGAAGCCGGTGATGGCATTTTTGGAAGCGGTGTCGTTCCAAGACGGCAGGCAATCTGCGGCATGAGCGAGAGCCGTGATGAACCCAAGAGTGGCGGTAAGGAATGATTTCATGAGATTGAGAAAAAAAGGGCAGCACCCGGATCGGACGGATGCGCCCCACCGGGCATGCGCGTCAAGCTAACGCCATCGTTCGCGAATTCTGATATAAGGAGGGGCGGACTTCGGCCGCCCAGGCCATGAGTGGACCATGGGATGCGATTCTCTCTGCTGATGGACTTTCCATGGGCGGGGCGGCCGTAGTCCGCTCCTCCTTAAAAGAGGCCGCGGTTTCGTTTTCTGATGGATTGCAAGGTTAACTTGACGCTCATGCACGACGGGGGAAGATATCAGGATTATTGCTTGGAACCCGAGGTAACGGCTTCCATCACGCGATCCAGATTGAAGCTGCCGGGTTTCTGGCGCGGCGGGAATTCCTTGAAGCTTTGCAGCCACTTGCCGACGTAGGCGCCGGCGGGGGCGATGATGAACATCCGCTCCATGTACCATTGCTGGAAGCCCATGGCGTTTTCCTGTTCGGCGCGCTCGAAGGGGTCCATGCGCAGGTTGCAGATCTTGGGCGCACGGAGTTGAGTGAACGGATTCTGCCAGACCTTGAGGCCGTGTTGTTCCTGTTCGAGGAAGGTCACTTTCCAGTTGTTATATCTCAGGGCGGCGACGCTGCCGTCGTCGGTCCAATAGATGAACTCCTTGCGCGGCCACTCCGCATCGCCCTTGAGGGCGGGGCCGAGGTCGTAGCCGTCGAGGTGCACCTTGTAGGTTTTCCCGCCGATCACGCGACCCTTGAGCAGGTCTTCCTTGGCGGTGGTGTCACCGGCGGCGGCGACGATGGTGGTGAGCATGTCTTCGTGTGCGCCGATGTCATTGACGGTGGTGCCGGGCTTGATGGTGCCGGGCCACTTCATGAGGGTTGGCACGCGGTAGCCGCCTTCCCACTGGGTGTTTTTCTCGCCGCGGAACATGGTGGTGCCGCCGTCGGGCCAGGTGAAGGTTTCGGCACCATTGTCGGAGGAATACATGATGATGGTGTTTTCATCGAGGCCAAGTTCCTTGAGCTTGGCGAGCACCAGTCCCACGTGGCCGTCGTGTTCGACCATGCCATCGGCGTAGATGCCGAGTCCGGTTTTGCCGGCCGCGCCTTCCTTGAGGTGGGTGAAGATATGCATGCGGGTGGAGTTCCACCAAAGGAAGAACGGTTTGTCCTCCTTGGCGGCGCGTTCCATGAAATCCAGCGCCTTGACATTGACTTCGTCATCGATGGTTTCCATGCGCTTCCTGGTGAGTGGGCCGGTATCGGTGATGCGGCCGTCGGCGAAACTGTGAATCACACCGCGCGGCCCGAATTTCTTTTTGAACTCGGGATCCTTCGGGTAGTCGGCGTTCTCAGGTTCCTCCTCGGCATTGAGGTGATAGAGATTGCCGAAGAACTCATCGAAGCCGTGGTTGGTGGGCAGCATCTCGTCGCGGTCGCCGAGGTGGTTCTTGCCGAACTGGCCGGTCATGTAACCTTGCGCCTTGAGCAGCGTGGCGATGGTGGGGTCTTGCTGGGTCATGCCTTCGGGCGCGCCGGGCAGCCCGACCTTGGTGAGGCCGGTGCGGATCGGCGACTGGCCGGTGATGAAGGCGGCGCGGCCGGCGGTGCAGCTCTGCTGGCCATACCA
>JBIPND010000042.1:0-10477 GCA_044374015.1 Luteolibacter sp.
GGTGTATCTGGATCTGGGCGAGGTCTGCTATTTGGCCGAGGTGTTTGTCAACGATCAGCCGTTGGGCGTGCTGTGGACGCCGCCTTACCGGGTGGATATCACGAAGGCCGCGAAGCCCGGAGCCAACAAGGTGGAGATCAAAGTCACCAACGTCTGGAAGAACCGTTTGCTTGGGGATCTCAAGCTGCCGGAGGCGGAACGCCTCACCTGGACCTTGTATCCGTTCTATCATGATGAGCCCGGCGCCCCGCTCATGAAATCCGGACTGCTAGGACCCGTGCGCATGGTTGGTTCAGCGTCGATTGAGCTGATTCCGCAGAAGTGATGATGGAAATGGTGCGATCTCTCGAGCTCCGGGGTTTTCGGTGGGTCGGGAGAAGGGATCGCCATTGTTCTTGATTATTCCGGGCTGGCTGGCCAGAGAGTGTCGCCGCAGTCTTTTGCGTTCCACGGGGCGAAGTGTTTCAACTCCGTGGCCAGCGCCCCGCGCCGCTATTCAGAGGGAAAAAAGGTTGTTCTCGTAATCGTTTTTTTGTGCTGCGCACGTCCTCAGAATCGCTGAAAACCGCGCAGTCGGACGGATCCGCCACCGGTTGACCGTTTCTGACGAAGCGCTTGCCGTGCATGGACAAGCCCTTGAAGCCGCTGATCCGAAGCGCCTTGACCGTGCCGAAGTGGATGTGATTGTCGGAGACGACCAGGTCGCGGGCGTCGAGCACGCCCTGGCCGTCCCTGTAGTCGTTCGATGCGACGAGCGCGGAGCCCGTGAAGCCGCTGACCGTGTTGTCCGCCACGCGGATGTTGCGCAGCTGGCGCTTTCCCCCATCGAGTGGGTGAAATTGAGTCCGATCACGCCGCCATGCGTGCCATCAAGCCGGTCGCCCTCGCGGATGGTGTAATCGTCGTAACGGTTGTCGGTCGTGCGGCGCGACAGGGTCTTGGGATTGTCCTTGGAGCGATTTGCACGGATCCTCCCGGTGGGAGTAGCAAGGCGATCAATGCGAGTGATGAAAAACGGCTCCCTGAAGCTGGACTGCCGGGAAATTGGCGGGATGCGTCTGCAACCGCGGTTGGACCGGTCCAACGCCACTTTTTCCGCCGTAAATCGGAACATGATTTGAGAACCCGCCCAGATTCTTGTTGGGATCTCCGGCGGGAAGGGCCGGTGTCATCAGGCAGTCGCCTGCCCCCGACACCAACCCCCGGGTCTTCGAGGTAGAACCTATCAGTTTCTAACCGGGCAATTGGCGGTTCCACCACATGGTCCGCTGCCATCGCGCGGACCGTTGCCCCATCCGCGGCCTTGGGCAGTGCCATTTGCCCGGCCTTGTCCGCGGCGCCAAGTCATGCCAGGGCCGGCGCGGGTGGCGCGGTTGTCGATGGTGGCTTGTTGGCGCTCGACCTGGCGGGCGGCGCGTTCCTCGGCGGTCTTTGGAGGAGTGCCGGATCCGCGGCCGCCGCGGCCGGGTCCGCCTTGGGCAACTGCGGTGCCGGCGGTCAGCAGGGTGATGGCGATCCACGTGGCGATGTTTTTCGTTTTCATGATTTTGGTTCGGTTTGATTTTCGTTTGGGAAGCACCCCGGAGTGGGGCCTCACCATGGGAATCAACCCCCGGCTCATGAACGCCGAGCCTCGCCGGAGATTACAGTTCTGTAAGATTGCGGCGGGAACGGCCTAAAAAGCGGCTCCCCTAACGCCTGTCAGGTGCAGATGGGATTCCGTCCGGTGAGGACGGTTCATCCAAGGGACGGCGACGGGAAGGTCCGGGGTCGTTGCTCCCGTGGGTTGGAACCCAGGGCTACTTTCAGTCAGTCGCTCCGCGACCAAGCGCCGGAGTCAACGGGATTCTCGCAGGGGACGAATGAACGGCCAATTCCTGACAGGCATTGGAATCAATTCCGCGCTCCAGTTCCCCCCCCCCGCAAGCGTCACTTTATTTGAAAGTGTTCGTATCATTTCCGTCCGCAACCGGTTCCTGGCAATTCAGATGATTGGGAACCGCCGGATGTTTCAATTGCATCAGCAGGTTGGCCCCGAGGATCAGGGAACCGCCGAAAATCATCAAATTTGAGAAGGTTTCATTCGCGTAGGGATGTCCGATGAAATTCCCTAGCAGAGCGGGAAGGAACAACACCAATAAGGCCGCGAACACCGGTTCGGAGGTATAGATCAGCCCGGCCTCGGTCGCGCTGATGCGCCGCTGCCAGGTGTTCATGAGCAGATAGGCACCCACCGAGCAAAACAACGCGAGTCCGGCGATCAGAACGAACGACTGGATCGAGGCTCCGGCGGAAAGAATGGCTCCGGGGTAGGGGGCGAGGATCAGGCTGATCGGGATGAAGAGGATCGCAATTCCGGCAAACATCACAAATGTCACCGAGGTCCCGCGGTTTTGCGCAAACCTGGGGTTTTCAAAAGTCAGGATCTGGAAGGTGAAGAAAAACGCCGCCAGCAGGGTTTCCATTTCACCGCGACCGAGTTTCATGTGGTCCGGCCGCCATCCTGCTAGAATGGCACCGCCGATGGTGACCATCAAGGTGGCGGTGATGACGCGGTTGGAGGGCTTTTTCCGGGTCCGGATGCAGGCCCAGAGTGGCAGGAAGATGCAGTAGGCCTGAGTGAGGAATGCCGAGGTCGAGGCCTCGGTGTGGGCGAGCGCATCCGCCTGAAGGCCCATCCCGAGACCGCCCCACAGGGCGATTTGGAGGCCTTGGTGGATCTCGTTTTTGTTAGGGCGATTCTTGAGGACGATGAAAGGCAGCAGCAGCAGCGCGCCCATGCCGAAACGCGCGGCCTGCATCCATGCGGCGAGAAACAAGCTGGAGGCGTCGGGCAGGCGACCGGTTTGCTCCAGGTGCAATGCCTTGACCAGCGGGAAACTAACCGCCCACAGGACACAGGCGAGGACCAGGAGCAGAACAGGCATTTCCTCAGAGGCTTTCCAGCGCGAGGTAGGCTTCGATCTCGCGCGATGGATCGTGGGCGCGCATCAGCGCCTCGCCGATCAGCACGGCATTCGCCCCGGCTTCGAGAGCACGGAGGGCGTCCGCCGGGGATTTGATGCCGCTTTCGGAAACCAACAGAACGTCGTCCGGGACTTCCTCGGCGAGCCGCTCGGTGGTGGCGAGATCGACTTCGAAGGTTTTGAGATTGCGGTTGTTGACGCCGATGAGGTCGGCGCCGAGTTCGAGCGCGCGCTCCATTTCCCGCAGGTCATGCACTTCCACCAGCACGTCGAGGGTGAAGGATTTTGCCTCGTCGTAAAGGCGGCGCAGGGTGTCGTCATCGAGCGCGGCGACAATTAACAGGATCGCATCCGCGCCGGTGACGATGGCTTCGTGGATCTGGATTTCATGGATCATGAAATCCTTGCGCAACAGCGGCGCGGCGGAAAATTTGGAAATCTGGGTGAGGTAGCTGAGCGAACCTTGGAAATATTTCTCGTCGGTGAGGATCGAGAGGCAGGACGCGCCGCCGTCGAGATAACGCTGCGCCTGGCGGACCGGGTCGAAGTTCGGATCGATCAGGCCGACGGACGGCGAGGCCTTTTTCACCTCGGCGATCACCCCGAGTTTGCCCGGGCCGCGATCGATGGCGCTGCGGAAGCCGCCGTAGTCGTTGCGCTGGAGGGCGGCGGCGCGCAGCAGGGCGGCGCGTGGCATCAGGGCTTCGACCTCGAGGTGTTTGGTGGCGATGATTTCAGCGAGCTTGTCGGACATGGCGTGCGGGAAAGGAATCTTAGAGCCGGGCGAATGAACATGGAAAATTTGTAATATTTGGCTTGCCCGGCATCTCGCCGCATGTAGAAAGCCCCCAGCGCGTTTCGCGACGCGGGCGTAGCTCAGTGGTAGAGCGCCACCTTGCCAAGGTGGATGTCGTGAGTTCGAATCTCATCGCCCGCTCCAACTTTTCTTTTGACCTCAAACATGTTCGTCTGGTCCAAACTTTCCGCTGCGAAGTGGATGGATGCGTGGGAGGAACGGTTTGCAGGAAATCCCAATCTCGTGATCGAGATGGTGAAGGGTGGCAAATCCATCCGCAACCGGCTGTTCTGCAACACGCGCGAGGAAGCTAACGCCATCGTCGCCCAATTCGGCGGCAGCGTGCGTGAAATGGCGCATGCCGAGTGGAACAAGCCCGTCGCTCCGCCCCGCCCGGTGAAGGTGCGGGATGTGTTCGTGCTGACGGCGGAAAACCGGCCCAACGAACTCACCGCCCTCAAAAAAGCCAACCCGAAGCGCGAAATCATCGTGATCCCGCCGGAAATGGCGTTTGGCACCGGCGATCATGCCACGACTTCCACGGTGCTGCGGTTGCTCGTCGATGTCGCGCGCAAGCGCAAAGGCACCGACTGGACGGTCGCGGACTTGGGCACCGGCACCGGCGTGCTCGCCATCGCCGCGCGCAAACTCGGCTCCGGTGAAACTTTTGCCTGCGATTTTGATCCCTTCGCGGTGGCGGTGGGCATTCGCAATATCGAGCGCAACGGCACTCCTGAGATCCTGATGAAGGAGCAGGACGTCCTGAAATGGAAGCCCCGCAAAAAAGGCTACGACGTGGTGCTCGCCAATCTGTTTTCCACCGTGCTCATCGAAGCGTGGCCGGTGATCGCCAAGTCGCTGGCACCGGGCGGCGACCTGATCGTCTCCGGCATCCTCGCCGATCAAGCGTGGGACGTCTTCAAAGCGGCGGCAGGCAGCGGCCTCGGCTTCACCAAAGTGGTGCGCAAAGGCAAATGGGTGACCGCCCACGGTGGCCACTTGGACGATTTGATCCAAGCGGGGGCCGCCGACACAGCGTCTTGATTTGAGGGCGGATCCGGCCATGGCCTTTGGCATGGTCACTCTCGCGGAAATTGAAATTGCGGTGTTAGAAAATGGGAACCACGGAGTGCACGGAACACACGGAAAATCAAAGTTTTGTAGATTTTTCTGAAGCCACCGAGGAGATGAAACGCAGGTGAACGTGATCTAAGATTCGTGAGATTCGTAGGATTCGTGGTGCCTATTTTCTCTAGCCAACCCCAGTCTTCACTTCGCGTTCTTGGCGTCTTGGCGTTTCAAATTTTCCCATGAGTCCACAGGACTCGGTCCGCACTCAGCCGTTTTCCGCCTCATTGAAACTCCCGCCGTATCCCGGGCGGTAGAGCAGCAGGCCGGTGTGTTTGGCGATTTCCTGAAAATGGGCGTCGATGGCGTAAAGCCGCACCCCGTCGTGGATCGCGATGGCGGCGATGAGCACGTCGAGCCATGGGACGGTGAGGCCTTTTCCACGGATCCGCCAGGCGAGGGCGACGGCGCGGTCCCAGTCGTCCTCGCGGCACGGGCGGTAGGGAATGACTGAAAAGCGTTTCCCGAGGTGCGCGCGTTCCTCCAAACGCGCGCCGCCGAGAACTTCCAGACGGACCGGTGAGCACCATTGGGCCTCATAGGCTTCGAGCAGGCCTTCCACGGCAAGTTTCACCCTCATGTCGCCGTTTCGGCGGAGGCTCTCGATCCAGGCGGATGAATCCACGAGTACCATGGCGAATCAGTCCTGGTAAAGGGGTGGGACCGGATTGGCCAGATCAGAACCCGCCGCATCCGCTGCTGGGGCCGGGTAGTCGAAAACCCCTTCCCGGATCATCCGGCCGAATTCCCGCGCCTGCTTGCGACGCACGAATTCAGTGACCGCCCGCGCCACCGCTGGACTCTTATTCTTGTCCCCGGTGATCTTCAGCAACTCCGCCAAGACGTCATCTTCGATATCCACGGTGACTCTCATGGCCGAACCATATCCTCACATTGCATCATTTCAAGTCATTTTTCTCATCATTTTGAGGATTATCAAATGAATCAGTCGCCAAAAATCATCTCTTCAAGCCGCTTTTCGGAAACTTTTCCCAACAGCGGGATGTCCGGCGCGAAGAGCGAGATCCGGTATTCCTCCAGCGCCCAGCCGTGCGGCCAGGATGTCGGGTCTTCCGGCTTGGCGGTCCAGCGCTGGAACCACGGCAGCCAGAGGCGGCGCAGGCGGTCCATTTTTTCCAGATCCTTGACGATCGGCAGCGATGACAGGCGGCCCAACCGCGAACGGATCGCGCGCAGCCGCCGTGGATACTCGCGCAGCCCGTGGAAACCGGCGCGCCAGGCGAAGCGCTCGCGGAACAACCATGCCAACTGCTCTTCAAGATCCTCCGCCACCTCGCCGAGATTGCGGTCGCTGCGGTTGGCGGCGATCCAATTCCGGATATCGGGCAGAATTTCAAAAATCTCATCCAGGCTCTTGCCGATGACCGCCGCGGACTCATACCAGCGGCCGCGCGCCTGCTCGGTTAGGGTTTTGAAATCATCCGGCGATCTTGGAAAAACCCGGCCCGCCGCGCCTTCCGCCGCCAGCATGAACAAATCATCCATCGTCGTTCCGCCGACTCCGAGCCGCGGCATTTCCACCTTCGCCATCAGGCCTAACGGAAACTTTTTTCTGAGGTAATTGATTTGCTCTGCATGTGCCAGACACAACAACCGCGCGCCGCCCGCGCGGTGGGATTCGGCGGCCTCTGCCAGACCCGTGAAGGCGCGCACCCCCACCGAATTTCCCTCATCCACCAGCGCGGGGAAGGCCGCGCCGCCGGGAGTTTCCACGCGTTCTGGCAGGCTTTCGCCGTCCCAGGTGCTGAGGCCCTTGCGTTCGATGTCGGCGTTGGCCACGGCTTCGAACCGGACGCGCATGCGGTCGGCGAGCTGCAGTTTCAACACCGCCACGTCCACGCCCATCGCCAGTTCCTGCGCCTCGTCATCGCAGACCCAGATCTTGGTCACCAGCTCGGGCGGCAGTTTGGCGCTGTCGTACTCGCCGACGGGGACGTAGGCACCGTTGCGATCCTTCAGGTGTTCGGATAGAGCTTGATAGATCGAGCGGTCCTTGGGGGCTAAACTCCACAGCTCGGCGAAACTCTCCGCCGCGGGACCGATCGGCTGGCAGACGCGCCGGTAGTCCTTCGGCAGCGAGCGCAGCAGGATTTCCGCCCGCTCGCGCAAATTTCCGTCCACCCCCCAAGCGGGCAGCCAGTCGGGGAGTTTCGGCAATTGATCGACATGCACGCCGAGCGTCACGCCGTCGTCGCGCTCACCTGCTAGAGCGTGATAGTAAAGGGTGTATTCATCGCCGCCGTGACGCAGCGTGTCAGGAAATCCGTCGAGCCCGAGGTCGTCGAAATCCTCGTCGACCACGTCGGCCACCGCCAGCATCAGCGTCTCCTCATGCTCCGCGAGCCACTTGTGGAAGGCGGCCGCGGTGTTGATGTTTTCCGGAATCCGATCCTCGAAAAACCGAATCACCGCCTCATCGCTCCACAAGCCGCCGGGCCTGCGGAGTTTTTGTTCGATCGCTTCGATCTCGCCGCGCATCTCCGCGAGGTGATCGAGAAATTCGCAACGTTTTCGCAAGCCGCCGCCGACCACTCCCTCCCGCAGGAAAATGTTGCGCGCCGCCTTTGCATCCACCCGGCCGTAGTGCACGCGCCGTCCGGCCACCACCGGCAGGCCGCCGCAAATCACGGTTTCCTTGCCATAGACCGCGCCTTGGTTTTCGTCCCAGTGCGCCTCGCCGTATTTGCTTTTGCAAAGGTGCGGCGCCACCTGTTCGACCCATGCCGGATCGATCTTGGCCACCCGCCGCGCCCACAGCCGCGAGGTTTCCACCAGCTCCATTCCCATCACCCACTCGAAGCGCTTCGGCAGCGAAAAAAGCCCCGACCCCGGAAACACCGCGAAAAACCCGCCGTTCGCGCTGCGGTAGGATTTCGTGTCACGATCCCACACTCCGAATTGGCGCGGCACGCCGGCGAGCAGCGCCTTGTGGATGGTGGCGTAAGCGGCGGCACCTGATAGATCGTCGCCGATCTTGCCCAGTTTGAGTTTCCACTCGCGCTCTAGCAGGTCAGCGAGTTCATCGCGCACGTTCGCCCACTCCATCACCCGGCGGGCATTGAGAAAGGCGGGGCCGCAGTATTTCCGCAACGCGTTGCGCTGCCAGCGGCCCTTGCCATCCCGGAAGCGGGCGAGATCCTGCCAGAGCCGGAGCAGTGAAATGAAATCACTTTCTCCGTCCTTCCAGCGGGCGTGCGCCGCATCCGCCTCGCGGGTTTTTTCCGCCGGGCGCTCGCGCGGGTCGCTCGACTCCAACGCGGCGACGATCGGCAGCACTTCGGCGAGGCAATGTTCCTTGCGCGCCTCAATCAGCATCCGCCCGAGCCGCGGATCAACCGGCAGCCTCGCGATCTGGCGGCCGGAATCGGTGAGGTTTTTGTCCTTATCCAGCGCCCCGACTTCGCGCAGCGTGCGGTAGCCTTCCGACACCGCTTTCGGCGCGGGCGGATCGAGAAACGGAAACTCGTCGATCTCCGGCAGGCCCAGCGCCTTCATCCGCAAGATAACACCTGCTAGAGAACTGCGGCGGATTTCCGGGTCGGTGAATTCCGGCCGCTCGGTGAGTTCGGTTTCCTCGTAGAGCCGCACGCAGACGCCGTCCCTAACACGACCGCAGCGGCCTTTCCGCTGGCGCGCGCTGGCCTGGCTCACCACCTCGATCTGCAACCGCTGCACGCCTTTTCCCGGACTCCAACGGCTGACCCGCGCCACCCCGGAATCGATCACGCAGGCGATCCGCGGAATCGTTAGGGAGGTCTCCGCGACGTTGGTCGCGAGAATCAGGCGGCGTTTGTTTCCCGGATTGAAAACGCGTTGTTGGTCGCCAAGGCCGAGCCGGGCGAACAACGGCAGGACTTCCGTGCCGCGGTATTGCCGGCCTTCAAGCACATCCGCGCACTCGCGGATTTCACGCTCACCGGGCAGGAAAATCAGCACATCTCCGTTAGGTTCGACGTCACCCAGGTAATCGACCGCACGCGCGACATGCTGCGGCAGATCCTCGTCCTCAAAGGGCGGCAGGAAAAACTCCGCCACCGGAAACATCCGCCCGGGTGCTTCGATCACCGGGGCCGGCACGCCATCGATCGTGAAAAATTCCGAGAACGATCCGGCATCGAGCGTGGCGGAGGAAATGACGAGTTTCAAATCCTTGCGCCGGTCCAACAGGCGCCTCACATAACCTAACAAAAAGTCGATGTTCAACGAGCGCTCGTGCGCCTCATCGAGAATCAACGCCTCATACTGCCGCAGATCGCGGTCGCCCTGCGTCTCCGCCAGCAGGATGCCGTCGGTCATGAATTTGATCCGCGTCTCACGCGAAGTCTTGTCCTCGAAGCGCACTTGATAGCCGACATAGTCACCTAACGGAACCTGAAGTTCCTCCGCCACCCGCTTCGAGACGCTGGCCGCCGCGATCCGCCGCGGTTGGGTGCAGCCGATCCGGCCGCCGTCCACCCCAAGCGCCTCCGCCACCATTTTCGGCAATTGCGTGGTTTTCCCCGAGCCCGTCTCACTGACCACTACCACCACCGGGTGCGCCCGGACGGCAGCAAGGATCTCCTCCCGGTGTTCGACCACCGGCAGTTCCTGCGGATAATTCCATTTTCCCGAGAAGAGACTCATTCCACATCCGGCGCGCGCCGTCGCCCCGCACTGCATGAGCCGGGGGACCTTCACTTGTCGAGCTTCATGAAAACTCCGCAAGCGATTCCGCCCCGATTTGGCAAACCCGCGATGGACGCTTCCGCCAATTCCCGCTTCACTCACCGCCACGATGCACTCACTCATTCATCTTCTGGACAAAAACAAAGTCTGGGCCAACTCGGTCCATGCCAATGATCCGGATTTTTTCCGCAATCTCGCGAACCAGCAACATCCTGAATATTTATGGATCGGCTGCTCGGACAGCCGGGTGCCCGCCAACCAAATCACCGGCCTCGCCCCGGGAGAGGTTTTCGTCCACCGCAACGTGGCGAATGTCGTGGCGGAGACGGATTTCAACGTGCTCGCGGTCATTCAATACGCCGTGGATGTGCTGAAAGTCCGCCACATCATCGTCTGTGGCCACTACGGCTGTGGCGGCGTGCAGGCGGCTTTGGAAAATTTCCGCCACGGCATGATCGACAATTGGCTGGCCGGCATCCGCTCGCTCAGTCGGGTCCACCGCAAGGAACTCGACGCCTTGGAACCGGAAGCCGCCGTCGACCGGCTGTGTGAGCTCAATGTGCTCGCGCAAGCCCATCACGTCGCCCGCACGACCATTCTGGAAGATGCCTGGGAGCGAGGTCAGGAGATTTCCATTCACAGTTGGATTTACCGCTTGAACGACGGGATCATCACCCCGCTGCAGCCCCATATCAGGAAACCACTGGTGTTTTCCACCCTGGATGAAATTCCAGATTCTGATTGATTCCGGCTGGATCCGGTGCATCTTGCCCATGTCACAAGTGACGGGGGCGTTCTGGTTTCGACGGGATGCTTGACGCGCTGGTTGCACGTAGAGGTTGATCGGTTGGCCTCTTTAAAAAGCCGCTCAAAACAAATAAATGCAGACTCTAACGAGCTC
>JBIPND010000043.1:0-10470 GCA_044374015.1 Luteolibacter sp.
AAAATCACGTCGTCCACCTCCGCGACCGCGTCGGCCAGCTCCACCGCCTGCAGGCCGACGTCGGCTGCCGCAACACCCTCTTCAACGGCAAGGCCCAGACCGGAGCCCGCTACTACGAACACCTCCGCGCCACCGGCCTCTCGCGCTTCCGCGTCGAGCTGTTGGACGAAGCGGAAGACGCCGCCAAAACCATCCGTGCCTATCAGGATCTGCTCAGCGGCAAGTCCGACGCTTACGAGCTGCTCAACCAAGTCCAGGCCCTCGAAAAACTCGGCGTCACCGAAGGCACGCTGGCCGAGCTTTGAGCGGGAGCGGCATTCGCGGCCCCTTGGACTGCGGTGGGAAGCGATAGCGCCACACCGCTTTGGATGATTGAGCAGCCCCGGCACCTTGGCCTTCGCAAAGAATCCAAAGCGGTGTCGCCGCTGCGCTCTGCCACCGCAGTCCAGGCTTGCCATTTCCGCTAGATCAGGAATCATTCGCAGATGCTAGGGACTCATTGGCCACATGCGCCTCATCATCGGCTTTGCGAGCGTGGAACCTACTTGGTAACGGCTGGCACCTATCAAAAATCCCATGCCTTCAGAGGAGCTGAACGATTGGTCGTCCTGCACCGTGGCTTGCTCGCGGTGACTGCGGAGTTCGGATGGGAGCTCGAAGCTTGGGCCGTTTTTTCGAACCACTATCATTTCATCGGCCACTCCCCCGCGGATCCCACATCGATTTCCCCGATGCTGGCCAAACTTCACGAACGGACCGCAAAGTGGGTGAACGGCCTCGACGGAATAAACGGCCGGAAAGTCTGGCACAATTTTTGGGAAACCCGGCTGACTCACGAGAAATCCTACCTCGCCCGTTTGAACTACGTGCACCAGAATGCGGTGAAACACCGACTGACGCTCACAGCCAACGCGTATCCCTGGTGTTCGGCCGGATGGTTCGAAAAAACCGCGACATCCGCTCAGGTTAGAACGATTTACGGCTTTCCCACAGATCGACTGAAGGTGCTGGATGAATACGAAGTTGCCCCTGAGTGGTGAGTTTATGGACTGCGGTGGCGACCCTATGGACTGCGGTGGGAAGCGATAGCGCCACACCGCTTTGGATGATTAAGCAGCCCCGGCCACCTTGGGCTTCGCAAAGAATCCAAAGCGGTGTCGCCGCTGCGCTCTGCCACCGCAGTCCATGCAGTGGCGACCCTTTGGACTGCGGTGGGAAGCGATAGCGCCACACCGCTTTGGATGATTCATCAGCCCCGGCTCCTTGGGCTTCGCAAAGAATCCAAAGCGGTGTCGCCGCTGCGCTCTGCCACCGCAGTCCATGCAGTGGCTTGCGGTCACTGAGCGCCAGGGCGGCGATAGATGACCCAGTAAACCAAGCCCACCATCACCGCTCCGCCTGCTAGATTCCCCAGCGTGACGGGGATCAGGTTGTGGATGAAGCCGGACCAGCTGAGTTCACTCAGGTAGGGCACGCCGGCGTAGGCCGGATCATTCCGCAGCATCAATCCCAGCGGGATGAAATACATGTTGGCGATGCTGTGTTCGAAGCCGGCGGCGACAAAGGCCGAGATCGGAAAGATGATCGAGAGAATCTTGTCGGTGACGTTTCTCCCCGCCATCGCGATCCAGACGGCGAGGCAGACGAGTACGTTGCAGAGAACCGCCTTGAAGAAGGCTTCGCCAAATGGCAGCGCGCACTTCGCCGCCGCGATACCCACCGCGGTCACGCCCAGCGCACCATCGGCCAATTTCAAATGTCCCGACCAGGCCACCAGCATCGCAAGGCCCATCGCTCCTATCAGATTGGCGAAATAGACGATGGCCAGGTTGGATAGCATCAGCCCCGGAGTGATCCGCCCGGACACCCATGCCATGACTAACAGGTTGTTGCCGGTGAACAACTCCGCACCGGCGACGACCACCAGGATCAATCCAAGTGAAAACGCCAGCCCTCCCAGAATCCGCTTGAGCGCGAAGCCGAGCTCCGGATCGCTGGCGACGATGGTGTAATAAAGCGCGCCCAGCCCGATGAAACCGCCGGCCAGCACGCCCAACGCCACCATCGACAAGCCCGGCAGGTTCGCCTTGCTCACACCCACCGTCTCGACGCGCTCCGCGATTTCACGCGGAGAATAACAATCGAAGCCGAAGATCTCAGGCATGGACGGCGGGGGTGGGCGGAAGCGGGGCGGCGAACTTGGCTTGGCGTTTGGTTTCGGTATCGACGATGGCCAGCGTGGTCTTGAACACGGTGTCCGGGTTGAGCGAAATGCTGTGGATTCCCTGCTCGACGAGGAACCTTGCAAACTCCGGATAGTCGCTGGGCGCTTGGCCGCAAATGCCGATCTTGCGGCCCTTCGCGCGGCACACGGAGATGGCTTGGGCGATCATTTTTTTCACCGCCGGATTCCGTTCGTCGAAAATCGGGGCGACGATCTCGCTGTCGCGGTCGACCCCGAGGATGAGTTGTGTCAGGTCGTTGGAGCCGATGCTGAAGCCGTCGAAGATCTCACAGAACTCGGCGGCGAGGATGACGTTGCTTGGAATTTCGCACATCACATAGAGTTCGAGGCCGTTGCCGCCGCGTTTGAGCCCGTGTTGGATCATTTCCTCCTGCACCTTGCCGCCTTCCTCGACGGTGCGGCAGAACGGGATCATCAGTTTGAGATTGGTGAGGCCCATGTCGTCGCGCACGCGTTTGGCGGCGGCGCATTCGAGCGCGAAGCCAGCCTGATAGAGCGGATGATAATAACGACTGGCCCCGCGGAAGCCGAGCATCGGGTTCTCCTCGACGGGCTCGTAAGCCTTGCCGCCGATGAGGTTGGCGTATTCGTTGGTTTTGAAATCGCTGAGACGGAGGATCACGTCTTTCGGATAGAAAGCGGCGGCCAGCATCGCGACTCCCTGGGCGAGGCGATCGACAAAATAGGCCGATTTGTCCGAGTAACCAGCGGTGAGTTTTTCAATCTCCACCTTGGCGAGCGGGTCGGCGAGTTTCTCAAAATCCAACAACGCGAGCGGGTGGATCTTGATGTGGTTGCTGACGATGAACTCCATGCGCGCGAGGCCGACGCCGTCGTTGGGCAGGAAACTCAGCGAGAACGCTTCTTCGGGATTTGCCAGATTGAGCATCACCTTGGTCTCGGGACGGGTAAGGTCCTTGAGGTCGGTGCGTTCGATTTCAAAGGGCAGCTCGCCATCGTAAATGTACCCGCTATCGCCCTCGGCGCAGCTGACCGTGACCATTTGGCCGTCCTTGAAAACCTCCATCGCACGCTCGACGCCGACGATGGCCGGCACCCCGAGTTCGCGGCTGACAATGGCGGCATGACAGGTCCGGCCGCCGCGCTGGGTGATGATGGCGGCGGCCTTTTTCATGATCGGCTGCCAGTCGGGGTCGGTCTTGTCGGTGACCAGGATTTCGCCTTGTTGGAACTGGCCGATGAACTCAGGGCTCTTGATCACCCGGACGCGGCCAGTGGCGATTTTCGCGCCGACGCTCTGGCCGCTGGCGAATACTTGGCTGCGTTTCGTTAGGTGATAGATCTCGATCACGTCGAGGTTCTTGCGGGACTGCACCGTTTCCGGACGCGCCTGGACGATGAAGAGTTCGCCGGTGTGGCCGTCCTTCGCCCATTCGAGGTCCATCGGCACGGCCATGCCGCGCTTGGCGGAGTAGTGGTCCTCGACGATGCAGGCCCAGCGGGCGAGTTGCAGCACCTCCTCATCGGTTAGACAGAATTTGCCGCGGTCCTCCGGGGACACCGGGAGGTTTTTGACCATTTTCCCGCCGCCGGTGTCATAGACCATTTTGAACTCCTTGCTGCCAACGACTTTTTTCAGGATGGGCCGGAAGCCGGTTTTCAGGGTGGGTTTGAAAACGCAGTATTCATCCGGCGTCACCGCCCCCTGCACCACGTTTTCGCCAAGGCCGTATGCGGCACTAACAAGCACCGCGTCTGGAAATCCGGTTTCGGTGTCGATGGTGAAAATCACCCCGGAGCAGGCCAGGTCGGAGCGCACCATGCGCTGGATGCCGATGCTCAGCGCGATCTTGAGGTGATCGAACCCCTTGTCCACGCGGTAGCTGATCGCACGGTCGGTGAAGAGCGAGGCGAAGCAGCGTTTGCAGGATTCTAACACGGCGGCGGCGCCATGCACGTTGAGGTAGGTTTCCTGCTGGCCGGCGAAACTGGCGTCGGGCAAATCCTCGGCGGTGGCGGACGATCGCACGGCGACGTCCGGCGCGTATTTTTCCAGGTTTTGCAGTTTCTGATAGGCGGCGATGATTTCCTTCTGCAAGTCGGCGGGCAGGGTCGCGTTGAGGATCGCGTCGCGCACGCTGCGGCCGCGGTCGCTGAGGTTTGTCAGGCTGCGCGTGTCCAAGTCGGATAGCGTCTCGCGGATGAGTTCTTCGAGCCCGGCCTCGCGGATGAAATGGCGGTAACCCGCGGCGGTGACGGCGAAGCCGTTGGGAACTTTAACGCCCTTGCCGGCGAGTTCGCGGAACATTTCGCCGAGCGAGGCGTTTTTCCCCCCGACGAGTGGGACATCTTCGATGGTGATATCTTCGAACCATTTGATATAGGGAAGAGTTTGCATGGCGGTGGGGATGTTTGGGGGGGGGATCCGGCGAAGTCAGCCGCCCTGTTTCTGAATAATTGAAGAATCGCCGGGGCAGCTGCTTCGCCGGACTCCGGGCCTGCGTTTGTATTGACCCTTTGAAGGATACGCCGGGCAGTGATGATTTACGATAGTTGGAACGTCCCGTCCCAGCTAGGTCATTTCACTAGGAGTGAATGCGGAAACCCCCATCTTGTAATCGCAGGAAAACCGTGATTGGGTATTTTGTTAACCTCCGATGTCATGTCTGAAAACCTGAGCGCGCTTTCGTCCCGCCATGGTGCCGCGCCGTTTCTGTTCGAACGGTTGGTGGCGGCTCCGGATGGGATGCATGCGCTGGGTGAAGCCTCGCGGTTCGGCGATGCGATGACGCTGGGGGCGGCGTCGTTTTATGATTTCCTGCGCAAGGAGGACGCAGTGAAAAAAGTCCGGATCTGCAACGGCTCCGCCTGTTTGTGCGCCGGGACCCAGGATGGGTTGCGCAGGGATCTGGCCGCACATTTCACGGCGGAGGAAATCGGCTCGGTGTGCTGCCTCGGTCGCTGCCATGAAGGACGCGCGTTTCAATTCAACGGCCGCAATTATTCCGGCATTCCGGCGGTGGCCCTCGCCGCGGTCTTCGCCGATGGCGGCACCGGCGATCCCGGCGGAAAATATGTGGTGGCCACCAACATGCAGCAGCCGCAACTCACCGCGCCGGGCTCTAACATGGACGTCTTGGCAAACCTCGTCCGCCCCCTTTTCGCCAATGGCCGCGACTGGCTGGCCGCCGAGTTAAAAGCCTCGAACCTCCGAGGCCGCGGCGGCGCCGGGTTTCCGTTGCACTTGAAATGGCAGGCCTGCCGGATCGCGGACGGCGCGGTGAAATATGTGGTCTGCAATGCGGACGAGGGCGATCCGGGTTCCTACATCGACCGCTATCTGATGGAGCAACGGCCCCACGGATTTCTGCTAGGAATGATGGTTGCGGGATGGTTCGCCGGGGCGGCGGAGGGCGTCGTCTATATCCGCGCGGAGTATCCGGAATCCGCCGTTTCGGTTAGGGCGGCGATCGCCGGGATGGAAACCGCCGGATTGTTAGGCGAAAACATCCTTGGCAGCGGATTCGACTTCACGCTGCGGATCGTGATGGGCGCCGGGGCCTACATCTGCGGCGAGGAAACCGCGCTGCTTGCCAGCATCGAGGGCCAACGCCCGGAGGTGAGGGTGCGGCCGCCATTTCCCACCACCGCAGGCCTGTTTCTCAAGCCGACCATCGTCAACAACGTGGAAACCTTCGCCAATCTGCCGGCGATTCTTGCGCTGGGCGGCAAGGGCTACGCGCAGACCGGCACCCTGCGCAGCAGCGGGCCGAAGCTGCTTTCGTTAGACAGCCAGTTCGTGAATCCCGGGATCTACGAAGTGGCGATGGGCACGCCGCTCGCCAGCGTGGTCGCCCTGGCCGGCGGTTTCAAATCCCGCATCAAGGCGCTCCACATCGGCGGCCCGCTCGGCGGGATCGTGCCAGTTTCGCAGATCGATCGCCTGACCGTGGATTTTGAATCGTTCACGGACGCGGGATTTCTGCTGGGCCACGGCGGATTTGTGAGCATCCCTCAGGAGTTTCCGATGATCGCCTATCTGGAACACTTGTTCGGATTCACCGCCGCCGAGAGTTGTGGCAAATGTTTCCCCTGCCGGCTCGGGTCGGTGCGCGGTAGGGAGTTGTTGGAAAAAGCGCGGGCGGACTCCGGCTTCCGGATCGACCGCACGCTGTTCCTTGATTTGTTAGAGACGCTGGAACAAACCTCGCTCTGCGGCCTCGGCGGCGGGCTGCCGCTGCCGGTGCGCAATGCGATGGAATACTTCGCGGATGAACTGAACCCCTATTTCAACTCATGAATGCGATCCTGTCAGGCCACACGGCGGTCATCGATGGCCGCGCGCTGGATTTTGCAGAAGGCGAAACCCTGCTCGCCTGCATCGACCGCCACCTCGGCCGCGGTCACGTGCCGACGCTCTGCGACGCGCCGCAGCTCCAGCCCTATGGCGCTTGCCGGATTTGCAGCGTCGAGACCGCCACCACGCCTGACGGCCCGCGGCGGGTGGTCGCCGCCTGTCACACGGCGGTGGCCGCCGGCATGCACGTTTTCACCGAGTCCGCGACAATCCGCCGCCTGCGCCGCAACCTCATCGAACTGGTGCTAACCGATCACCCGCTGGACTGCCTGACCTGCGAGGTGAATGGAAACTGCGAGTTGCAAACCGTGGCGGGCAAGGTCGGTGTTAGAGAAGTTCGCTATCCGGCCGGTGCGAATCATCGCTACCAGCCGAAGGACCTTTCGCATGTCTTCATGACTTCGGATTTGTCCAAATGCATCAATTGCTCACGCTGTGTTAGAGCCTGCGATGAAGTGCAGGGGCAGTTTGTGCTCTCGATGCATGGCCGCGGGTTTGACGCGCGCATCATCAAGGGGCTGGATCAGGATTTCGCGGATTCGCCGTGTGTCTCATGTGGCGCTTGTGCGCAGGCCTGCCCGACTTCGGCGATCTCGGATGTGTTTGAATCCAAGTCGACCGAGGCCACCCGCAAGACACGCACGATCTGCACCTATTGCGGCGTCGGCTGCAACCTCATCGTCGCCAGCAAGGGCGATGAGGTGCTTTCAATCCAGGCGGCGGCGGACGGTCCGGTGAATCCCGCGCACGCCTGTCTCAAGGGCAGATATGCGTTTCGTTTTTACAATCATCCGCAGCGGTTGCGCTCGCCGATGCTGCGCCGGAATGGTCGGTTAGAAAATATCTCGTGGGACGAGGCTTATGACTGCATTGTTGAAAACCTCCAACGCATCCGGGCGGCGCACGGCCCGCAGGCGATTGGTGGAATCTCATCGGCGCGCTGCACCAACGAGGAAAACTATCTGATGCAGAAATTCATGCGTGCGGTGATCGGCTGCAACAACATCGACAGCTGCGCGCGCGTCTGTCACAGCCCGACCGCCTACGGCATGCAGCGGAGTTTCGGCACCGGCGCCGCAACCAATGGTTTCGACGACATCGCTCAAACTTCCTGCATCATGGTCATCGGCGCGAATCCCACCGAGGCCCATCCGGTCACCGGCGCGCGCATCAAGCAACGGGTGATGAAAGGCGTGCCGCTCATCGTCATCGATCCCCGCAAGATCGAGCTGAGCCCGTATGCGAAGTATCATCTGCAACTCCGCCCGGGAACCAACCTCGCGTTGCTGAATGGAATGGCGCGCTATATCCTCGACGCGGGATTGTTAGATGGAGGATTCATCAGCGACCGCTGTGGAGAGTGGGAAACCTTCGAGGCCGGACTGCGGGCAATCGATCTCGATGAAATGGAGCGGATCACCGGCGTGGACCGGCAGCTCGTCCGTGCCGCCGCGTTGGAATACGCCGCGGCGGATGCGGCGATGTGTTTTCACGGCCTCGGCGTGACCGAGCACGAACAAGGGGCCAAGACGGTGATGGCGATTTCCAATCTCGCGATGATGACGGGCAACCTCGGCCGCCCCGGAGTCGGTGTGAATCCGTTGCGTGGCCAAAACAACGTCCAGGGCGCGGCCGACATGGGCTGCCAGCCGCATCAAGGCGCGGGCTATCTGGACATCCTGGATCCGGAAGTCCGCAAACTCCACGGCGCGCTCTACGGCGCGGAACTCAGCGCCGAGCCGGGCTTGAAAATCCCGGAAATGCTCGATGCCGCGATCGCCGGGACATTCAAAGCGCTGTGGCTTGTCGGCGAGGACCTCGTGCAATCCAGTCCCGACTCCGCACACGTGAAGCGGGCGCTGGCAGCGCTCGACTTCATGGTGGTGCAGGACTTGTTCCTAACTGAAACCGCGGAGTTTGCCACCGTCGTTCTGCCTGCCGCTTCGTTCCTTGAAAAATCCGGAACCTTCACCAATGCCGAGCGCCGCGTGCAGCGGGTGCTGCCCGCGATCCCGCCGCTGCCCGGCACGCGGCCGGACAGCCAAATCCTCTGCGAGATCATGCGCCGCTTCGGCCATCCGCAGGACGATGGCACGCCGGAGGGCCTGCTCGCGGAGATCGCCCGCGCCGTGCCGTTTTTCCAAGGCGCGACCTGGGAGGGACTCGGCGACCACGGCAAACAATGGCCGATCCACGCCGACGGCAGCGACTCGCCCATCCTACACGTGGACCGCTTCCCCCGCGGCCTGGGAAAATTCCACTTTTTCCCGTGGCAGGAGTCGGTGGAACTCACCACCCACGGCGGCGAGTTGCCCTTTGTTCTAACCACCGGCCGGCTGCTCGAACAATACAACTGCGGCACCATGACCCGGCGCAGCGGCAACAACCGCATCGTCGGCGAGGACCAGCTTGCCATCCATCCGCGTGATGCGGAAATGAAACAGATCCACACCGGCGACCGCGTGCGGGTGAAATCCGCCCGCAGCGAAGTCGTTCTAACTGCCCGGGTGACCGATGAGGTGAAACCGGGCGTGCTCTACACCACTTTTCATTTCCCGGAAACGCCGGTGAATGGCTTGTTAGGCGATGGCCACGACGCCGAAACCAAGTGCCCGGAATACAAAGTGGTGGCGGTGGACGTGGAGCGGATGATGCCGTCCGCCCGCCAATGGCGGTGCCGGGAAGAGCCGGGAAGAGCTTGAAACTTTCCCGGGCCGCCGGAATGCTGGGCGGGTGCCCGTTCCCTTTCCTGAAACACCGCCGAAGGGCATCGCCTTGTTCGATCTGGACGGGACTTTAATCGCTTGGGACTGCCAGTTGTTGTTCCGGCATTTCGTGCTGAGGCGCGAACCGTGGCGGGGGATCTTCCTGCCGGTTTTCCTACTGTTCCTGCCGCTGGCCGGGCTGTTAGGCGCGGGTGGGATGAAGCGGATTTTTCTGAGTTACCTGTGGCGGTTGGACCGCAGGACGCTGGCGGACTACTCGCGTGAGTTTGCAGCGGCGGTGATGCCGGCGATCTATCCGGAACTGCGCGGGAAGCTGGAGGCGCACCGGCGCGACGGGCATCTGTTGATTTTGGCATCGGCGAGTCCGGAATTCTACGTCGCGGAAATCGGGCGCGAGCTGGGGTTCGGACTGACACTCGGCACTCCGGTGGAGCTGGGGCCGTTTTTCCCGGATTTGGAGAACCACAAGGGCGCGGCGAAGGTGGCGCGGCTCAATCAATTACTACCGGCGTCGTATTTCGAAAATGGCCGGTTGGTGAATTGCCACGGCTACACCGACAGCACTGCGGACCTGCCGATGCTGGCGCTGTGCGGCGCGGCGACGGTGGTGAATCCCTCGCCCGTGCTTGAGGCGCGGGCGGTGGCGGCCGGCTGGGAGATCGTGCGCCCGGCACGGCCGTGGAAATCACGGGCGGGATTCGCGCTCAGAGCGCTTGCGTTGTTGCTAGGGATTGGAAGCGATCCTGGCGGCGTTTACCGTTGCTGATTGCGGGAGTTTTTCTGGGAGGTCAGGATTCGTTGGATTCGTGGTGCCTCGCTTATGAAGAAAAAAGAAACCACGAATCTTACGAATCTTCAATTTCTGCCTCACTGCGATTTGAGGTGGACCCTGACCGAAATAGGTTTGGGCACGTTTTGGATTCTTTGCGCAGCCAAGGAGCCGGTGCTGACTAATCATCCAAAGCGGTGTGGCGCTATCGCTTCCCACCGCAGTCCAAAGGGCCGCCAATGCATGGACTGCGGCGGCAAAGCGCAGCGGCGACACCGCTTTGGATTCTTTGCGAAGGCAAGGTGCCGATGCTGATCAATCATCCAAAGCGGTGTGGCGCTTCGCTTCCCACCGCAGTCCAAAGGGCCGCCAATGCATGGAGTGCGGTGGCAGAGCGCAGCGGCGACACCGC
>JBIPND010000547.1:0-3225 GCA_044374015.1 Luteolibacter sp.
CCAAGACTCGGTCGCGACCAGCTCATGGTTTAACAATCCGACTTTTCTGAGCCATCTGAAAGGCGATCTGGATACCAAACCCAATGGCACCCTGGACACCAGCGTGCCCCTTTCCATGCTGGATCCAGTCGCTGTCCGTGCCAAAGGCAACCAATACACCATCATGTACGCGAGTTATGGTTATATCGAAACGGGAATGCCCGGCGGCTCCTACCGTCAGGCAAGCGCGAACAAAGGCTACACCACGATGCAGGTCCATTCGCCCTCGCGCAAAGCGGCCTTCATCACCGCAACCGACTGGATTGTCGCCTACAACGGCCGTTTCCGCTGGGCGGGTGCGGGCGCGGTGGAGGGCAAGTCATCGGATCAAAAGATCGCCTACCGCCACAACAAAAAAGCGGTGGTGGTCTATTACGACGGACATATCGGCGAGGTTTCCATGGAGGACCTCAAAGCGATCGATCAAAAAGGTGGTGCCGGCAACATTTTCTGGGACGCTGCGGGAAAGTGAGCCAAACCCGGCGGCAGGCTCGCGCTGCGGCGTGACGCTTGGACGCCACCCGCCCGGAATCGGCAGAAGCCAATGATTTCCGCCTTGTCGGGGAGCCCGGCGGTTGCAAGCTTCGGCCACTCATGGGAGCTCCACAAAACATCATCGCCTTGGTTTACGATTACGATCAAACCCTCAGCCCGCGCTACATGCAGGATGATGTGGTTTTCCCGGAGTTCGGCATCGACCCCGCGCAGTTCTGGAAAAAGTGCAACACCCTCGTCCACGAACAAAAGTGGGACGGCGAGCTCGCCTACATGAAATGCCTGCTCGACTACCTCGGCATGGACAACGTTTCCAACGCCAAGCTCACCGAACTGGGCGCAGGGCTGAGCTTCTTCCCCGGCCTGCCCGAGTTGTTCGAAGCGCTGCCCAAAGCCTCGCTCCGCCCCGAGCACGAACTCGCCGGCATCAAGGTCGAGCACTACATCATTTCCTCCGGCCTCAAGGCGCTGCTCGACGGCTCGCGCCTCAAGCCCTACGTCAAAGCGATGTTCGGCTGTGAGTTCGGCGAGGATGCCGAGGGCCGCATCAGTTTCCCGAAACGCGCCATTTCCCACACCACCAAGACCCAGTTTCTGTTCCGCATCAACAAGGGCATGCTCGGCTACGACCAGGACGTCAACGACCACATGCCCGCCGACCAACGCCCGATTCCGTTTGAAAACATGGTCTATGTCGGCGACGGCCCCACCGACGTCCCCTGCTTCACCGTGATGGCGCGCAACGGCGGTCAGGGCATCGCCGTTTACAATCCCGAAGACAGCACCGGAAAATCCTTCCGCAAATGTTTCCAGCTCTCCACCCACGCCGGCCGCGTCAAACACATCGCCCCCGCCGACTACCGCGAAGGCTCGCACCTGTGGCTGCTGCTATCCGAAATGGTCCGTGAAACCGCCGACCGCATCCTGCGCCGCCGCATCGAAGAACGCGACAACGCCACCGTCGCCGCCCCCACCTTCTAACTTTCATAAGGAGGGTGGGACTCCGGCCCACCCGCCAAGCCCACCACCAGAAGTCATGATCGAGTGATGGCCTGGGCCCTTGCAGGTGTTATCGCTTTGTGCGCCCCATACGGCGGGACCGCGGCATCGCTTTCACCCACCGCACCTGGTAGCAGAGGGCGGATTTTGGATACCCTCGCTGGCGATACCGCGCGGCACGGGTTCGCAAGGAGGCAGGCATTGATGGATTGGAAATGCCTGACGCCCTCAGGCACGGCTTCCGCACCTATTTGTTGGCGCCCGAGAACAACCCCGACACGTTGAAGTATTTGTTGATCACATCGGAGAAGCTGCGCTTCCGCATCTCGCGCATCACTTCTGCCAGATAGTCTACGATGAATCCGTAGCGGTCGGTCAAAAAATCAGGCCGCATCTTCGGAATTTCTGAGGTGGATTCGAGAAAAGCCTCCGCTTCGAGGTCATCGGCCAATTGGTTGAAACCTGCGGGATCATGCCCCGCCCGCAAGCCCATCGCGCGGGCCTTCAGCACAAATGGCTCCGGCGGCCCAATGCTCATCGACTGCTCGATGCCGACTCGCAGCGCGTCGTTGAGCACCTTCTTGAACGGCTTGCGGGTGCGCGCGGCGGTTTCACACAAGATGCGCTCCACACCCCGGTCCAAAGTCACCGTGGTTCTCGTAAGTACATCATGATGCGTTTAAGGATGATGTCAAGATGCCGAAATGAGGTGATCCTTGCCGCATCTTTATAAAATGATTGCCCATGAGCCCCCATGCGTGAATCCGCCTGCCAGGCATTGAATGTCGGATTTTCCCTTGAGCCTTAGGATTCAAGCGAGGGGAAATTGCCGGATCGTGTTAGTCCGACAGAATGGCGGCGGCGATCGCATCCTCCATCCCCGGCTCGGTGCGGATGAAAATTTCCTGAAGGCCTTTTTCGGATTGGGTCACCGCTTTCAGGCCGCCGGAGACTTTGCGCTGCACTTTGATCGAGCCGGTGCGGCTGCCAGCGCCTAACGATTTCCCTCCATAGGAGCGGCCGATGATCACCGCCACCACGCCATCCATCGCTTCGATCCGGCGCATCACCTGATGGCATTCCTTGGATGAACTTTGATGGCGTCCACGCGAGGGCATGATGACAATGGATTGGAATCAGGATCCGGGTTCGTCGGCGGAAGGCCGGCCTTGGGCGAGGGATTGTTGTTTATCCACGATCCCGCGCAGTGATTTGATATCGGCCTCGAGACGCTCCAGCAGTTCGGTGGCCTCGTTTTTGACCGCGTTGGCATCCGGCAAAACCGAGAGCTCCTGCATGGTGGAGACGATGATGCCGATGAAAAGATTGAGAATGGTGAAGGTGGCGACCACGATAAAAGGCACAAAAAACGCCCACGCCCACGGATGGGTCTCCATCACCGGCCGCACGATGCCCATCGACCAGCTTTCGAGCGTCATCACCTGAAACAAGGTGTAGAGGCTGGCCGGCAGCGAGCCGAACCAATCCGGATACTCCTCCCCAAACAGGCGCGTCGCCAACACCCCGGCGGTGTAGAAGAAAATCGACATCACCGCGACCACCCCCGCCAGCCCGGGAATGGAATGTAAAAACGCCGCAACCACTTTCCGCAACGACGGGATCACGGTGAGCAAACGCAGGACCCGCAGCACCCGCAGCGAGCGCAACACCGCCCACGGCCCGGCACCGGGC
>JBIPND010000044.1:0-10460 GCA_044374015.1 Luteolibacter sp.
AAAAAGCCGGCGGCGGCACCCTGACGATTTCCGGCACCCACGAATTCACCGGCGGCACCACGATCCGCGGCGGCACGCTCGGCATTGCCACCGCCGCCGCCCTCGGCAGCGGTTCCGTCACCCTCGCCGGCGGCACCTGGGCCACCGGCGCGCTCACCCCGAACAATCCGATTCTCGTCACTGCCGATTCCACCATCACCGGCGGCCATTCCGGTGGCAGCCACGGCATCAGGTCCGTTTCGGGAAACCAGCGCCTCGTTCTAACCGCCACCAACGTCTTCGATCTGGAAGGCAGCCTCGCCGGTTTCTCCGGCCGCATCGCCCTCAATGGCAGCGGCTCCTTCCGCTTCTTCGGCGGCAGCGGCAGCGCCACCGCGGCCTTTGATCTCGGCACCCGCTCGCTCAACGCCCGTTCGGGAAACACTTTCTCGCTCGGCTCCCTCGAAGGGGCCGCCGGCTCGCAACTGCTGGGCTCCAGCGGCAGTGGCAACACCCAGCCCGTCACTTACACCGTGGGCGGCAACAACGCCGACTCGGTTTTCTCCGGTACCATCATCAACGGCGGCGGTGCTACCTCGCTGGTGAAAACCGGCGCGGGCACCCTGACTCTGGCAGGAACTAACACCCACACCGGCACCACCCGGGTCAGCGGCGGAAAACTTTCCGTCACCGGATCGCTGGCTGCCACCGCCACCACCATCGAAGCTTTGGCAGCGCTGGGCGGCGGCGGAGCGATCGGAGGAAACGTCACCTGCCACGGCACCCTCGTTGCCAGCGAAGGACTATCACTGGCGGGCGACCTGACCCTCAGCCCGGGCGCCCGGATCGCGTTCGACCCCGGTGCCGCAACCGGCGTGGTCGCCGTCGGCGGAGTTCTCACCCTTGACGGCACGCTCGATATCACCGCCGCTGGCGGATTCACCGCCGGGACCTTTACCATCATCAACCACTCGGGCCCGCTTGCTAACAACATCCTCACCGTCGGGGCGGTTCCTGCAAATCATTCGGCGGTGGTGGACACCGCCGTGGCCGGGCAGATCCGCGTGGTGGTCACCCGCAACCTGACGGACTACGAGCAGTGGTGGATCAGCCATTTCCTGACGCTCGACAACCCCGCCGGAGCACCCTCCGCCGATCCCGATGGCGACGGCCAGACCAATGCGGTCGAATTCCTCGCCGGAACCGATCCGCAGAGCGGCACCTCGCTTTTCGCCGCAACCCTCACGCCGGAAAATGCAAACGAGTTCATCCTCAGCTGGCCGAGCGTGCCGGGTAAATCCTATCGAATTGATAGAACCGCCACCTTGGACGGCGTGTGGGAACCGTGGGTTTCCCTGCCTGCGGCGGATTCTCCCGCGACCACCACCCGGCATGCGGTCACGTTGGAAGGCAGTGCGGGGTTCTACCGGATCGCCATCCTGCCATGAGCCATTAACCCACTCAGGGTATGGACGACGCGCGCTGGTTGGGGGATCTTTTTCAATTGAGAACGTTTCGAAAAACCCCATGAGAACTTTGTTCCCTAGAATTGCACTGGCCATGGTGCTCGTGGTCCTTTGCTGCGGTTCCGCCATGGCGCAGCGCCAGATGGAAAACCTGAACCGCGGCCTGGTCGCCGTCCGGAAAAATTCCACCCAGGTCTATCTCAGCTGGCGGCTGTTCGGAAGCGACCCGGCGAATGTCGCGTTCAACCTCTACCGCACGGCAAACGGCGGCGCGGCCAGCAAGCTGAACGGCTCGCCAATCACCGCGACCACCGACTACACCGACACCCCCGGCAGCACCAATCTCACCAACATCGCCTATGCGTATTTCGTCCGTCCCGTCATCAACGGGGTCGAACAGCCGGACTCGGAAATCGCCGGCTTGTCGGCCAATCCTCCCCAGAAACAATTCCTCACCGTGCCCCTGCGTACGGACACCGGCCCTAACGGACCCTACACCGTGAAATTCTGCTGGGTCGGCGACCTCGATGGCGATGGCGACTACGATTTCATCGTGGACCGGCTCTCCACCCAGGGCGCTTACCAGCAGTATCTCGAAGCTTACAAAAATGACGGCACCTTCCTCTGGCGCATGGCCATGGGGCCTAACAGCGTCAACCAATACGCTTACGAACCCGGGTCCTCCGCCATCAGCATCGGCGATACGGACAACGTCACGGTGTATGACATGGACGGCGATGGCCGCGCGGAAGTGCTGGTCCGCACCGCCAATGGCGTGACGGTCACCAACGCCGCCGGGACCCAGTTGGCCACCATCACCGCGGCGAGTAATTCCACCCAGTTCCTCTCGGTCATCGACGGCCTATCCGGCGCGGAACGGGCCCGGGCCACGCTGCCGAATGCTTGGGCCGTTCACGGAACCTTGACGAACAAGGCGATGGTCGCCTACCTCGACGGCAAGCGCCCGAGTGTCGTGATGTATGGCTACAACCGCGCCGACACCAACGAGTTTTACCGCCAGTTCACCGCCTATGATTTCCGCGATGGGGCGCTCGCCCAGCGTTGGACGCTGCCGCAGACCTTCCCCGGCGCCGAGGGCCACCAGATCCGCATCGCCGATGTGGACAACGACGGCAAGGATGAAATCTGCGACCTCGGCCACGTCATCGATGACAACGGCACCCAGCTTTTTCACAACGAACTCACCCACGGTGATCGCTTCCACATCGCCGATATCAATCCTGACCGCCCCGGGCTCGAAACCTTTGCCATCCAACAATACAACCCGACCGGCCTGGCCACCGCACTCTACGAATCCGGCACGGGATCGATGATCAAGAAGTGGTATGCCGGCAGCATCGTCGATGTCGGCCGCGGCATCGCTCTCGACATCAACCCGAACCACCAGGGTTACGAGATGTTCTCCACCCAGCCCGGCATTTACAATGCCAAGGGCCAGCAAATCCAGGCGAACAACGTCTGGGCCCCCGAAGGCCTGTGGTGGGATGGCGATCTCGGCCGCGAGTTCATCGACGGAGCCGGCAGCGGGGCTCTCAACCCGGTGATTAACAAATTCAACCCCACCACCGGCAACACCGACCGGCTCTGGACCATGTACAGTGACTGGGGCGACTACAGCATCGTGCAAGCCTATGGCGGCCGCCCCGCGTTCTGGGGCGACATCCTCGGCGACTGGCGCGAGGAGCTGGTTTTCATCCAGAGTGATTTCGCGGCCCTGCGCATCTACACCACCACCACCCCGGCCACCAACCGGATCTACACTCTCATGCACAACCCACAGTATCGCTGCCAGGCGACGACGAAAGGTTATGTGCAATCGAGCTATGTCGATTATTACCTCGGCTACGGCATGCCGTCCGCCGTCCCGCCGCCGCCGATGGTGGCCACCGACCTGACCTGGTCTTCAGGCACGACCTGGGACTCCGGTTCATCCGCGCCATGGAAAAACGCCGCGGGCGCGCCTTCGGTGTTCAGTTCAGGAAACCGCGTGCTATTTGATGTCTCCGGCTCGAATGCCTCGTCGATCGCCTTGTCCGGCAGCCTGACCCCGGGAGCAGTTAGTTTTTTCAATCCTCAGGCTTTCACGCTGAACGGCACCGGTTCGCTCGCCGGTGCCATGACCCTTTCGAAATCCGGCGCGGGGACCGCCACGCTAACAGGCAGCCACGCCTACACCGGTGCCACCACCATCTGGGACGGCGCACTCGTCGTGAACGGCCAGCTTTCCAATACCGCGGTCACCGTCTGGGGCGGAACCTGGGGCGGCTCGCTCGCGAGGGGCCAGACCGGCGGCCGGCTTTCCGGCAACGGAACCGTTAGCCAGCCGGTGATCGTCGAATACCGCGGTGCCATCACTCCCGGTGCGGGCATGGGCGCGGCGGGAACACTCAACCTGGGTGCCGCCCTAACAGCCAAAGACGGCGCGGTGCTGGCCTTGGATCTCTCCGCTGATCCGTCCGGTGTGAATGACCAAATCCAAGTTTCAGGAAATCTCACGCTGTCCGGCACCGTCCACCTCGTGGTCAACCCGTTGAACGGCCAGCTCGCCCCCGGGACCTACACGCTTCTCACTTATGGCGGTTCTCTCAGCGGTTCGCTCTCTAACATTGCACTCGCCTTGCCCGAAGGCACGGCCCACACGCTCACCGTCGGCTCCGGCGCGATCACCCTCACCATTCCCGTCACCCGCGCGCCCGCCGCCCTAACATGGACGGGTGGCAACGGCGGCAACGCCTGGGACATCGCCAACACCGTGAACTGGTCGCGCTCGGGAACCGCCGACACCTTCGTGGCCAGCGACACCGTGACCTTTGATTCCACCGGTGCGGCCAATCCCGTCGTCAATCTCACCAACTCGCTGCCCGTGGGCGGAATCGTGGTTTCCTCGGAAACCGACTATCAACTCACCGGCCCCGGCTCGATCACCGGTAGCGGGGGCCTGACGAAAACCGGCGGCGGCACCCTGACCCTGCAAACCACCAACAACTACAGCGGCCCCACCCTGATCCATGGCGGCACCCTTGCCGTGGACAACCTCGGCGATGGCGGTGCGCCCAGCTCGCTCGGTTCCTCCGGAACGGCGGCTTCCAATCTGGTGCTCAACGGCGGCACCCTCGCCCTGAGCGGCGAACAAACCAGCACCAACCGCTCCGTGACGCTCGGCTCCTCCGGCGGCACGTTCTCGGTGCCAGGCTCCAAGTCGCTGCAAATCTCCGGCCAGCTCACCGGAACCGGCACCCTGACAAAAACCGCTGCGGGCACCCTGATCCTGGCCGCACCTAACAATTACAGCGGCGGCACCTCGATTTCGGACGGCAAAATCTTCCTCGCTTCGGACAGCGCCAATGTCTCCGCCCTCGGCAGCGGAGGAGTCACCCTCAACGGCGGAACCCTCTCGATGACCAACAGCACGGATGGCAGCGCCCCGGTGAGCGCCTGGCCGATCCACGTCCCCACCGGATTCTCCGGCCGCCTCGACGCCGATGGCCGCTGCACCCTTGCCGGTGCCCTGACCGGCGGCGGCGAATTCACTTTTTACACGCCGTTTGTCCGCACCGCACTCACCGGCAACTGGTCCGCCTTCACCGGCCGGATCTGGGTGATCGCCGATGGCGACGGCGGGGATCTGCGCATCGAGAACCCGGCGGGTTATCCCTCCGCCCGGCTCAACCTCGGAAACGGGGTTTATGCCTACTACAACCTGTCGATGGGCGGGAATCTAACCATCCCTGTCGGCACGCTCTTCGGTTCCACCTCGGCGTTTCTCCGCGGCGGTCCCACTTCCGGAAGGACGCTCACCTGGCAGGTCGGCGCCCGCAATGAAGACAGCACCTTCGCCGGGGTGATCGGCAACAGCACCGGCCCAAGTGCTCTAACGAAAGTCGGCGCCGGCACGCTCACGCTCACCGGTGCCAACACCTACAGCGGCGCCACCACCGTCTCCGGCGGACGCCTGCAGATCAACGGCAGCAGCAGCGCCACGAACTACACCGTGCAGAACGGCGCCACCCTCGGCGGTTCCGGTTCCATCACCGGCAATGTCACCGTCCAGACCGGTGGCGCGCTCGAACACGGCGCTTCCGGGGCGGCATCCCTGGCCATCACCGGGAATCTAACTTTACCCTCCAGCGTGGTCGTCCGCCCCGCCGCCGGAGCCGCCGCCGCGGGCAGCTACACCGTCCTAACCTATTCCGGGACGCTGACCGGCACCCCCACCTTCACCTGGGAGGCTCCCGCCGGTTTGTTTCTGGTGGCCAGTTTCAACACCTCCACCGCAGGCGTGATCTCCATGACTTTGGCAGCGCCACTGCGTTTGCCAGGCTCTATCACCTGGACCGGTGCCGCCAGTTTCAACTGGGACACCGCCACCCAAAACTGGACCGCGGGTTCGGCGGCGACCCATTATCAGACAGGCGACACGCCCTGGTTCACCGACTCCGGTGTCGCCACCTCCGCCATCAGCATCGTTGCCAACGTGCAACCTGCGGGAGTGGTCGTAAACGCCGCGAAGAACTACACGTTTTCCGGCTCGGGTGCGATCACGGGTGACGCCACTCTAGTTAAATCCGGCAGCGGCGCGCTCACCCTCACGGGCATTCACGGCATCGGCGGCGTCACCTCGATTTCCGGCGGAACCTTGTCCATCACCCAGACCGGCGGCGGCAGTTCGGCGACCGGCGCGGTTCTGGGCTCCGGGCCCATCGAACTCAGCGGCGGCGGCACCTTCCGGATGGGCTCCTCGAACGGGAAAAATTTCCCGTCCAACCCGATCACCGTGCCGCCATCGGCTAGCGGCACCTTGTCCTCCGCCACCCTGGCCAACGTCTATGGTGGAAGCCTGACAGGGGCGGCGGACAGCGTCCTGACGCTGTCCGGTCCGGTCAGCATGGGCGTTTCAGGAAGTGAACAGTTAGGTTTATTTCTTGGAACGGTCATCATTCCCACGGGCAGCCAGCTCCGCTTTTCCTCCACTTCGGGTCCTAACGGCAACGGCGGATCCCATACCACCTTCCAAGTCGATGGCATCATGAACACCCGCGATTCGGGCGGCAGCGGCGGCGCGGTCCTCGGCGCGCTGACCGGCGGCGGCTCGCTTCAAGGCCAGTCCAACACCCCGAGCGGGACGGTCGTTTACCATGTCGGCTCCAAAAACCTCGATTCCACCTTCTCGGGGACCATCGCCAACAGTTCCAACGGCACGGTCGGCCTGAACAAGACCGGCTCCGGCAATCTCACTCTATCCGGATCTAACACCTATACCGGCGCCACCACGGTTGCCTCCGGAAAACTCACGGTCACCGGCTCGCTCGCCGCCACCGCCACCAGCGTCGGATCCTCGGGCATTCTCGGCGGCACCGGAACCATCGCCGGGTTCGTCACCTGCAATGGAACTCTGGCACCGGGAACATCGGCAGGCACACTGACTCTCGGCGCCGGTCTCGCCCTCGCTTCCACCAGCACTCTCAGATTCGATCTCGGAACCACATCCGACCTCACCGCTATCACCGGAAACCTCGCTCTCGACGGCACCCTCCACATCACCGCCACCGCCGGATTCGCCGCCGGAACTTACACGCTCATCACCTACACCGGCAGTCTCACCAACAACACACTCAACCTCGGCACCCTGCCCGACGGTTATATCGCCACCGTGAACACCGCCACGGCAGGGCAGGTGCGTCTCGTCGTTTCGCCCTCGAACTCCGCCCCGCAGATCACCTCCGGCCCCGTGGTATCCGAAACTAACATCACCACCAGCACGGTCGTTTCCGTGACCGCCACCGACGACGCGGGGGAGGGGAGTCTCACCTACACCTGGTCCGCGACCGGTCCCGCCGCCGTTAGTTTCTCACCGAATGCCACCAACTCCGCCAAAAATGCCACCGCCACTTTCACCGCGCCGGGTTCCTACACGCTCACCGTTACCGTCACCGATGGCCCCGGGCTCTTTGTCGAAAATTCCATCATGATCATCTCACCCCGGTCGATCACCAGCTGGGAAACCGCAAAATTCACCCCCGAACAAATCCAGGCCGGGGAGTCCGCGCCGGATGCCGATCCCGACCGCGATGGCCTCTCCAATCTCGCCGAATACGCTCTCGGCGGCGATCCCCACGCCTTCAACCAACAACCCGCCGTCGGCATGGACACCACCTCGGTGACCATCACCTTCCAGCGCCCGGCATGGATCGGCGATGTCACCTATCACGCCGAAGCCGGCGGCGACTTCATGTCGTGGGAACAGCTCGCGCTCGAAATTCTCACCGCCCCCGGCTCCGACCCCGAAACCGTCCGCGCGACCTATCTCTTGCCAAATCCCGCACCTGGGCGTTGCTTCATCCGCCTCCGCTTCGAAAAACAAGCCACCCCATGACATTTCGCAGCATCGCCGTTTCGTTACTAACTTCATGTTTCGTCTTTGCCTCTATCAGTCGTTTGTCGGGTGAACCTGTCGCGCCGCTCAAGCTGGTTCTCGTCGGTGACTCGACGGTTTGCGACTATCCCGCGCAGCGCCCGGATCGCGGCTGGGGCCAATACTTCGGCGAACACTTCCAACCCGGCTCGGTCAGCGTCATCAACCACGCCGCTTCCGGCCGCAGCACCAAGACCTTCATCAACGAGGGTCGCTGGACACCGACTACGGCGCCAAACCGGGTGGCAAAACGAAGACTACTCGCCGCTCGTTTATGCCTTCGACTGCCAGAACGTCGCCATCACCGGCAGCACTGGCTTTGCCGTCATCACGCCCAAGTCCGCCATCTATCGGGAATTCAACTACCTCAGCCTCACCTCGGAATCCAACATCAACCGTCTCACCACGGTGGCCAGCGGCGCTGCCTACCCAGCCGTGAACCCCGAAGTCGTCGCCGCCCAAACCATCGCCATCCCGGACACGGATCTCGTCCAACAATTCCACCAAACCACCGCCTCTTTCTTCGATCGCATCGAACGCCACCGTGCCCAAAACCAAGAACTCACCACCCTCCGCGACTGGCTGTTGCCGATGCTGATGAACGGGTCAAGTCCGGGTCGCCGCATGAAAGCCGCCATCCACGATGTCGTTGGACCGTGGACCAGCTGGTTGCGCATTTGCGGGGGCCATCACCAGAGGCGGGTTGAGCGACACCAGGCCGGGGATTCGGCGCTTGGCGAGTAGTCTCGAGGTGGGTTCCGACACGGTCACCGCTGCGCTCGCGCGCGAAGGTTTCCTGGTGCCGCAGGGCCACGGGCGTCGCAGCCGGATCGTCCTGCCGCAAGATTTTGGCAGGAAGTGCGCGAATGGTTCGTGACCCACTCCGTGGTCGAAAAGGGCACGATCGGGCCGGTGCCTGTCCGGAAATCATGAGTGCCCCGCTTGGCGGCTGGCGCTTTTCGTGTCTCACTTCTTGCTATCTGGTTCCCAACCGCGTTGGATTTCGGCAAAGCATTCGCATTCCAACACGTCATGACCCTTTCCGAACTCCAAGAGCTCCACTCCCTGCCGTTTTTCGATCTCATCAAACGCTCGCGCGCCGTGCATGAGGCCAATTGGCCCGATGGCAAAATCCAGCTTTGCACCCTGCTCTCGATCAAAACCGGCGGCTGCTC
Source organism: Luteolibacter sp. (assembly GCA_044374015.1). Lineage (GTDB taxonomy): Bacteria > Verrucomicrobiota > Verrucomicrobiia > Verrucomicrobiales > Akkermansiaceae > Luteolibacter. Next base: position 9,054 of record JBIPND010000044.1, read on the forward strand.
CGAAGATTGCGGCTATTGCACCCAGTCGGCCCGCTACGAAACCGACCTTGAAAACCAGCGCCTGCTCTCCCGCGAAGTCGTCATGGAAAGCGCCCGCGCCGCCCGCGAAACCGGCTCGACCCGCTTCTGCATGGGGGCGGCCTGGCGCGGTGTCCGGGGTGGCACCGAGCGATTCAACCAAGTTCTGGAAATCGTCAAGGACGTCTCCACCCTCGGCATGGAAGTCTGCGTCACCCTCGGCGAGCTCGGTCCGGACGAAGCGATCGCCCTGCGCGAGGCCGGCGTCACCGCGTACAACCACAACCTCGACACCTCGCCCGAGCACTATCCGAACATTGTCACCACCCACACCTACGAAGACCGCCTCCGCACCATCCGCAACGTGCAGGATGCCGGGATGTCGGTCTGCTGCGGCGGGATCCTCGGCATCAGCGAAACCATCACCGACCGCCTCCGCCTGCTCGAAGTGATTTCCAATTTCAATCCGCAGCCGGAAAGCGTGCCGATCAACTCACTCATGCCGATGCCCGGCACTCCGCTTGCGGACAACCCGCAGGTCGATCCGTTTGACCTCGTGCGGATGATCGCCTGCGCGCGGATCGCCGTGCCCGGTGCCAAAGTCCGCCTCTCCGCCGGCCGCACCCGGCTCTCCGACGAGACCCAGGCGTTGTGCTTTTACGCCGGTGCCAATTCGATTTTCTACGGCGAAAAACTCCTCACCGCCGACAATCCCGGCGCGGAAAAAGACCGTGAGCTGCTTGCCAAGTTGGGCCTCGAAACGCTCGAGCCGAACCCGTCGCTGGCGGCCCCGGCCCACGACCACGCGCTCCCGGCCAGCCCGGCCTGCGCCCCCGCCGGTTGCTGCTGATGGTGGTTGCTGATGGTGGTTGCTGATGGTGGTTGCTGATGGTGGTTGCTGATGGTGGTTGCGGCGTCTCGCCGCAGTGTCGCGGGTTCGCTGCGGCGGGACGCCGCATCCACGATCCCCTATCCGATCACCCCTTTGATCGCCTCGCCGGTGCAGGGCGAGGGCAGCAGCGCGTCAGGGCTGCCTCCAAAAGCCGCGACCGCCTCGCGCAGCGCTTCCCTAACAGAAATGGCGAGCATCAGCGGCGGCTCGCCGACGGCCTTGCTGCCGTGGATGGTGTTCGGTTGTTTCGCATCCTCCAGCAGCGAGACCCGGAAATCCGCCGGCGCATCGCTGAAGGCGGGGATCGCATAGGTGCTGGCGCTGTGGGTGAGCAGCCGTCCGTTAGGATCCCATTTCAGCTCTTCGGAGGTCAGCCAGCCCATGCCTTGCACAAAGCCGCCTTCGATCTGGCCGCGGTCGATGGCGGGGTTCAGTGAATCTCCGACATCATGGAGAATATCGACGCGGCGGACATGATGCATGCCGGTGAATCCATC
>JBIPND010000751.1:0-3218 GCA_044374015.1 Luteolibacter sp.
TGGATGGGCAACCCCCACTAGCCTATTTGTCGGATAAGTCATGCGTGGTTTCATCCTTCCCCTCCCGTTTCAACATCGGCTCCCGCTAGTGGGGTTGCCATCACTTTGACGTTAGGCATGAAAATAATTCCGTTATTGCTCGCGCTCTTGGTGATGCCAGGTTGTATCGCTGGCGGGATAGGCCAATTCCACAAGCCAAGCGAGAATTACTACGATGATAGCGGCTACAATGTGACACTAAGACTCATCGCTCCGGGCGGTAACGCCAAGCGAGGATTCAAGTCAGCTCAAATGGTGATTGCTGATTTACCTCCCTTCGACATGAATATTATGAAGGCTGACAAGCACGAAGTAATATTCTCCGTGACTATTAAGGAGAGAGAACTGCCTAGGAATGATTTCAGATACTACTTCACATTTGTCAGTTCAACTTCTGGCATCCACGTTTTTCGTCCGGAGAATAGCGATTCCGCATTCACTGCAACCCGAAGCAAATCCAAAAAGAAGCCTAACAAGACGGCGCATCCAACGGCGGGTAACGTCTCAATTTGAATTCGGGCTTCCACTCCCGCCGTGGATGGCCTAGACGTTAGGCAAGAACTTATGAACTCCGACACCAATGCACTTCGTATCGTGTCCTTTCTGTTTTTACTCGGCGCATTTTCATCAATCGCAGAGTTCTTTCTGTCGTTCACCCAAAGTCGTCTATTTCTTCCATGGGGGATTCTCGGCTTTTGGATCTATTTTCGTCTTCCTGCATTTCGTCGTCCGTGGAGAACTGTTGCATTGATTCTGTTGGTCATTCCCATAGCGTTGATTCCCATCGTTTCTTTGATTGCGATTTTCTCGGGTGCACCGACATTCATCGAGATCTTTGGGATGCGCGTAGCCTATGTGCCGATTCCAGTATTCTTACTTTGGGGGACTTGCTTCTGGCTTTTGAGCTATTGGCAGTTCCGAGTTCTAATGAGGCCATCCATCCGCGAAGAATTCATGAAGACAGCCTAACAAGACGGTGGTGGCAACGGCGGGTAACGTCCATCGTTCGCTTCGCTCTGGACATCCTTTCTCCGCCGTGCCACACCTTTGACGTTCGCCAAGAAATTCGATGAATTCACTCAGAATCGTAGACGCAAGAATATCGAGTGGCCATTTCGTTTACGTCCGTGATGCCGGCACCTTGTCGGATACCGATTTCCTAGCGGCACTCGAACTTCGAGATTACGCACCGGATAGGGATCCGCGCTTTCCTTGCCACTATGCCCATATCATGCGGGCTGCTGATTGGTCAGGCTACGCCGATGACTGGTTTTACACCGCCTACAACTCGGCTGGTCTTGGAGATGCGGTTTCCCGACTCGGTCGTAGCTATGAGGTGCTGAGGGTTGCTATTGGAGATGCGGACCAGTCGTTTGAGTTCTACCACTTTCTGGATGGCACGCTCCACCGAGGGTTTCATTTTCGCGACTACGCTGGGAAGAGTTCTGTCATACTCGATAGTGGTTCCCCGTTGAGGTGCGAGTCAGCATTCCAACTTGGCTCGGATCCGTGGCCGTTTTTGTGTGCCGTTGCCGATGAGATCGGTATCGACTGCCGAAGCATGACCGATTCAGTATCCAGTTACAGCAAACCCCACGAGAAGCGATGACCTCCCATTTACAACGAACGAAGAGGGCGAACAAGCCGCGCCTCCTAACGGGCCATAAGCTCTTCAATCTCACTTCAACCACTTCTCAATCGCTCCCGTAGGAGCGCTCAATCGTTCGTTTGGAAATTTGAAGAAACACCATCATGAAATATACCAAAATCTTCGCCGTAGCCGGAGCCGCCCTTTTGCCTATCGTAGCATGGGCTGATGAAGGCAAAGCAAACGCTGCTATCACCAAGGCAGAACAAAGCGCTATCGAAAATATCTTGATTGAGAATTCGAAGAAATTGAACAAAAATCTCCCCCTCGCAGTTGATGCTGACACAAGGCTTGATGCAACTCTCTCGATGGGAATGCAGTTTCATTTCAAATATACAATGGTGAATACGGCGGTGAAGGATATTGATGTCGCTGTGTTTCGCAAGAAGATGGAAGAGAACTTGATCAGGACACAACGCGCAGATAAGGGCGCGGTGTTGATGCTCAAAGCGGGAGTAGAATACATTTTCACCTACGGTGATAAGAATGGAGATTTGATTGCTTCAATTAAACTAAACAGAAAGATATGCGGGGTTAATTAACCAACATGAACAAATATTTACTTCTTGCGATCAAGTTGGTGCTCGCTCTTGTCACGTTCTTTTTCTTCGCCCTCGGCCCGGTCGGTTGGGTGTTGTGCCTGATCCCGATTGGCATTTGGATCGCCATCGAGCATTTCACCACCAAGAAGCCCGAATGAAGATGCCGATAGACGACATATTTCGTGATGCTGAGTCGGACGGCCTGTTCTGGCTGACCCTCCGTGACATGATCCAGACTTCGCTTGCGTTGCTTCCGGCTGTCGAATGGCGTCCAAGAATCTCATTTCCTGATCCGGTGTCAGGCGATTCAAATACCCGCAGAACCAGGTTTGAGGCCATCCGAGCATTTGGACTATCCGATGAAGGAGCGCAACAAGCATTCCTTCACACCATGCGTGAGCACGAATGGCCGACATTAACGCCGCCGCAAGCATGGAGCCTGACCATCGCGTTAAGCGAGGTAGTTCGCTTCCTCGATCTATGTTTTGTTCCAGACGGTGAGCGAACGCTGACACTGTTTCGATCTTTACCGACGGACAACTTATCCACGGCGGCACTGTGGTTTTATTTTCGCTGGTGGCATGATGTCGGGATTCGTTGTTGGCTTGCTGACGTGACCAGAGACGAGGCAGCTTTCTACACCCACTTCGACCGCCCCCAAGAATGAAGAAAACGAACAAGACCCGGCTCATAACGGGCCATAAGCTATTCAATTTCTTTTTCATTCACCCTCCTTTCGCGCCCGTATGAGCGCTTTACGTTCGGCAGAAAATGAAGACCGTAATTGTCCTACATCACATCCACATACACGACTCCGATAATGAAGACGTGAAGTTGATTGGAATTTATTCCACCCGGGAGAAGGCGGTGGATGCCGTAGAGCGTCTTCGTATGCAGCCCGGATTTCGAGACTCGCCAAACATCAATGAGGACGCTACAGAGTCTGGATTTACATTGGACACATACACGATTGACGAAGACAACTGGGC
>JBIPND010000549.1:0-3209 GCA_044374015.1 Luteolibacter sp.
TCGAACAACATTGGTTTGCCGCCATTGCCAGGCAAGAATGGCGGTTGCTTGGGTGTGACCAGTTTCCAATCCCCCGAACGCATGGCGGTAAGTTCACCCGATCCGAAGTAGAGTCGGCGTTCCGGGGTGACTCCGCCATTGCCTTTTTGGGTCAATAGCGACTCAAGACTCATGCCATCATAATCACGATCCGCGGAAAGAGGGATGTTAGCGAAATCGAGAAAGGTCGGCAGGACGTCAGCCACTGAGAGCGGCAGAGATTGAACTTGTCCGGCGGGAATCACGCCGGGCCAGTAGATGGCGGTTGGAACCCTCACGCCTCCTTCGAAGGTCGACTGCTTTCCTCCCCGAAACGGTGCGTTGGTGCCGAAGGTCATGTCCGGAAACATCTTTTTGGCATCGTCGGGCTTCCCCGTATATTGCTCGCGGATAACCGCGCCATTGTCCGAGGTGAAAATGACGAGCGTGTTTTGCTCCAACCCGAAGGTGCGCAGCGTGCGGTTGATTTCTCCGACACTCCAATCGAGCTCCTGAACAGCATCACCATAAAGGCCGTTGGCCGATTTGCCGGTGAAATCCGGCGAAGCGCCGATGATGGTATGCGGCATCGCATGGGAGAGGAACAGGAAGAAGGGACGGTGATGTTCACGGGCGATGAATGCCGCTGCTTCGGCGGTGTACTGTTGGGTGAGCAGGTTCACATTGATGCTGGGCTCCACCATGCGGTTGCCCTTGAACATCGGCATCGGCGGCCACGACTCACCGCGCATTTTTTCCATGGAATGCCCCGGCCCCATGTCATTTGGATAGGGCATGCCATAGAAATAATCAAAGCCATGGGCGAGCGGCAGATTGCGCTCCTCGTGATGCCCGAGGTGCCATTTCCCGATCAGTCCGGAGATGTAGCCGTGGTCCTTGAGAATTTCAGGAAGCGTGAGTTCCTCATTCGGCAGACCGCCTTCGCTGGTGGGCCATAGCAAGGTGGAGAAGCCGACACGGACCGGATGGCGGCCTGTCAGCAATGCCACCCGGGTCGGCGTGCAGACCGGAGAACTCACATAGAAATCGGTGCAACGTACGCCTTCCGCCGAGAGTGAATCCATGTTGGGAGTCGCGTGTTTCTTGTTTCCAAAACATGAGACATCCGCATAGCCGAGATCATCGGCCATGATGATGACGAGGTTGGGAGGTCGTTTGTCATCGGCTGATACGGCTTGGCCCAAAATGAGAAACAAAGCGGCGGAAACGATCAGCAGATGATGGATCATGGGTTTGACAGGAGATGAAATGATGATGCTTTAAGGAGCGTTTCACTAACAAGCAATGACGTTCGCGGCGGACGGCAGGACCAGTGGCAGCGGTGTGAGGGCTCCGGATTCCAAATCGCGACGGAAGAGATTGAGGGACCTGGTTCCGGTGTTGGCGACGATCAGGAAACTTCCGTCAGCACTGATTGCAATGGTCCGCGGGCCTTGGCCAACCGTTTGGAAATGTCCCACCGGGGCGAGGGTTTGTGCCTTTAGATCCACCCGGAAGACTGTGATCAGATCCAGCCCGCGAAGAGAGGAATAGAGGAAACGGAAGTCTGGTGAAATGTGTAGATCGGCGGCTGCAGCGGAACGTTTTCCCTCTGGCAGAAGGCTTGCACGCGCCACTTCCCGCAGCCCCTCTGCCCCTTCGATTCCATCCTGCGACTGATACCACATCAGCTCGTTGGACATCTCGGTGTTGACGAAAATATCATGTCCATTTTTCACCACGACCAAGTGCCGGGGGCCGGAACCTGGCCGCAAGGGCTGACGCAAAGGTTCCTCGGAATGCTCATTCGTCAGCATGACAGACCACAGCGAATCCGTTCCAAGATCCGCGACCCGAAGCCGGTCAGGACTGCTGGTAAAAGCGGCGGAATGCGGGTGGGATGCCGCCTGCCGCAGAAGCTTTGGGCCACCACCGGGAAACTCGAAGCGCCGCCCGACCGGACCGAGCACACCGTTCGCATCCAGCGGCAGAATGACAACGCTCCCCCGGCTGTCGCGACCGTCCCGACTGCGGAAATTGCATACGGCTACTTGATTCCGCTTCGCATTGAGTGAAAGGAAGCACGGTGTGACGCCTTCGCACGATCGATCGCTCACCCTCTCCAATGTCTCAAACGGCGCTGTCTGTCGAAACGAGTAAACCCGACCGTTCTGGCCCGCAGGACCGTCGCCGCATGCGATGATGCCATTTCCGGTCGGAGCTAGAAAAGAGATGGGGCCGGGATCTGGTGACAGTTTACTTCGTTCGATCCGCAAACAATCCCCGCCGATTCCGAACTCCAACAGACCTTCCGGAGTGGATGCGAGGAACCGGCTGATCTGTGGCTCGCTCATGACTGGCTAACCGTGAGTCGTCACACCACCATCCCAGTTGAACTCCTCATCGTTGGACGGAACCTTGTCACCCGGCTTGCCGCCGAGCACCTCGCTGCCGATGCGGATGAGGAGGTCGGGCCTTGCCTTGTGAAGTTGCTGAACCGCCGCATCTTCGATGGTGAGTGATTTCATGTCGCTGGGGGCGAGGACTAGATATTTGAGTGTTGGAAGCTTCACGAGGACATCAAGCCCGCCTTCAAAGGGGAGTTCCTTCCAGTGCTGGCTGAGTTTGAGGAGCTGAAGCTTGGGGTTCGCCTTTAGACCACGCAGGCTGCGGCCGGTGATGGGGTTGTCCTTGGGTCCGTTAGGCCGGACTTCGAGCATTTCCAAATCCGGCAGGGCGGCGAGCACTTCCTGGAACCTGTCATCGGTGATGGTGGTGCGGTGGAGCTGGAGGTTGCGGATCTTCGGCGACTTGACGATGAAGGGTACGGCCTCGTTGGTGCAGTAGCCGGTATCGATCTCCAGTTTGACGAGCTCCGGTTGGGGTTTGAGTTGTGCCATGCAACCGCCCTTGATGTCGAAGTTGTGTTTGATCTCAAGCACGGTGAGCGGCAGCGGGAGTTCGTTGATGAATAGTGGGGCGTCCTTGGTGGAGGTCCCGCCGTCCTTGCCCCACAGATAGTGGAGCCGCACATCGCGCAGTTCCTTGAGCTTTCCTAACAAAGCATATTCCGCATCACCTATCTTCTGTTTTTCCAGCGCGATCGCCTGGAGTTTCGGCAGGCCGGTGATTTTCGCAAAGGTCGCCGGGCTGATCGGCTCGGGAGCTGGAACGGACTTGTCCTTGCGGAA
>JBIPND010000550.1:0-3205 GCA_044374015.1 Luteolibacter sp.
TCACCGCATCCCGCACGCTCGGGGTCCCGGCGGACCAGACGATTGCCAATTACGACGACGGTTTTGCCTACGCCGCGCCGGTTGGTTCGTTTCCTGCCAACGAATACGGCCTCTTCGATCTCAGCGGCAACGTCCAGGAGTGGGTGGCGGATGAATATTCAAAACTCGGCAATAACGTGTTAGGCGTGCTGCGCGGCGGTGGCTGGAACACCTATCAGCCGGAAAATTTGTTCACCGGATCCCGCAATGCGGTGCCGCCGACTTTCGAGGACTGGATCTACGGCTTCCGGGTGGTGTTGGCCAAGCGCCCGCCGACCGCGGAACTCGAGGACTGATCCCCTTCACGCAACTCATGGTCGAAATCAAACTAACCTACGAAGGCGGCTTGCATTGCAACGCCGTGCACGGTCCCTCCGGAAACACGCTCACCACCGACGCGCCGCTGGATAACAACGGTCGCGGAGAATCTTTCTCCCCAACCGATCTGGTCGCCACCGCTTTGGGCTCCTGCATGGCGACGGTGATCGGCATCGTCGCCAAACGCAAAGAAATCGCAGTGGAGGGAATGACGGTGGCCGTCCGCAAGTTCATGTCGGACGACCTGCCGCGGCGGATCCGGCGCTTGGAGCTCGACCTGGACCTCCCGCTGCCCGGCTCACATCCGGACCGCAAATTGTTGGAAAGCACGGCGCGCGGCTGCCCGGTCCACCACAGCATCCACCCGGACATCGAAGTGGTGATGAACTGGCGCTGGCTCGACGAGTGAGCGGGTCGCGGCCGGCGAACCGGCCGAATAATCCATGGAACTTACCAAAAAAAAGTTGCGCATCCGGAGGTTTGGCCCCACTTTCTCGGCGAAACCTCATAAAACAAGGTAATTAACTAAGGATTATGCTTCCAGAGCACGCCCCATTCACCATCGACCAGCGCACCGCGCTGAATTCACTCCTTCATGGCCTCGATCCCGTGCAACGGGGTTGGCTCAGCGGGTTCCTTGCAGCCGGCGCGCCTGCCTCTGCCGCAGCCGTGCCCGCCAAGGTTTCCGCCGGGAAATTAACCGTGCTCTATGGCACCGAATCCGGGAATTGCGAATCCTTAGCGGATCGCACCGTGAAAGAGGCCAAGAAGCGCGGGTTCCAAGCGGTGATGAAAAACATGTCGGAAATTTCGCCCGCCGACCTCGTAAAAGCCGCCAATCTGTTGGTCATCGTCTCGACTTGGGGCGACGGCGAACCACCGGAAACCGCGATCTCGTTTTACAAGGAATTCATGACCGCCGATCTGGCGCTTTCCGGCGTCCGCTATTCGGTTTGTGCGCTGGGCGATACTTCCTACGAAAAATTCTGCCAAACCGGCAAGGACCTCGACGCCCGCTTTGAGGCGCTCGGTGCCGTCCGGGTTTCCAACAGACAGGACTGCGATGTGGACTACGAAGAGTCCTACACCGGATGGTTGGAAAGCTCGCTTGCCGCGCTCGCCCCGGCGTCGGCGGCCCCGGTTTCGTTTGTCGCGCCGGTGGCGGTGCCTACGGTCGAGTATGGGAAAAAGAATCCATTCCCCGCAGAAACCCTCGATACCGTGCTGCTCAATGGCGAAGGTTCCGCGAAGGAAACTTTGCACCTGGAATTTTCCCTCGCCGCATCCGGGCTTTCCTATGAGCCGGGAGATGCGCTGGCGGTCATTCCGGTGAACGCCCCCGATGTCGTCAAGGCGATCATCCAAGCCGCCAAACTCACCGGAAATGAAGCGATCGAAGTGAAAAACGTCGGCCGCAAACTGCTCGCCGACGCCCTCCGCGAGGATTTCGACATCACCGCGCTTTCCCGCGCCGTCCTGACCAAACTCGCCGCCGCCGCGGACTCCGCCACGCTCCGCGCCCTGCTCAGCGAAGAGGCGAAGGAACAACTCAAGCAATACAACCACGGCCGCGAAATCATCGATGCGATCATCGATTTCGCTCCTAATGGACTTTCCGCGGAAGCGCTCGCCGGCATCTTCCGCAAGCTGCCGCCGCGCCTCTACTCGATCGCATCCAGCCCGCTCGCCCACACCGATGAAGTTCATCTAACGGTGGCCGCCGTCCGCTACGAGACCCACGGCCGCCTGCGCAAGGGCGTTTGCTCGACCTACATGGCAGACCTGGTGAAAACCGGTGATCCGGTCCAGGTCTTTGTCCAGCCTAACAAAAACTTCCGCCTGCCTGCCGACGGTTCCACGCCGATCATCATGGTCGGCCCCGGCACCGGCGTCGCGCCGTTCCGCGCCTTCGTCGAGCACCGCGCCGCGCTCGGCAGCACCGGGAAAAACTGGCTGTTTTTCGGCGACCAACATTACACCTACGACTTCCTCTATCAACTTGAGTGGCAGGACCATCTCAAGGAGGGCGTCCTCACCCGCCTCGACGTGGCCTTCTCCCGCGACCAACCGGAGAAGGTTTATGTCCAGGACCGCATGATCCAGCAGGCGAAGGAGCTCTATGAATGGCTCGAAGAAGGCGCGCATTTCTACGTCTGCGGCGACGCCAACCGCATGGCCCACGACGTGCACGAGGCGCTCATCTCCGTCGTCGAAAACCAGGCGGGCATCTCCCGCGAAGCCGCCGAGGCCTATGTCGAGGACCTCAAGAAAACCAAACGCTATCAACGCGACGTCTATTGATCTCAAATCCGAGATTTCAAATTTCAAACTCCATTTTCACATGTCCGAAGACAAGAAACTCTCCGCCAACGAATACATCAAAACCCGCAGCAACTACCTGCGCGGCACCATCGAGGAAGGTCTCGCAGACCTCTCCACCGGCTCGATGTGCGAGGACGACCAACAGCTGCTCAAGTTCCACGGCACCTATCAGCAGGACGACCGCGACATCCGCGCCGGCCGCCGCAAGCACAAGTTGGAAAAAGCGTATTCCTTCATGATCCGCATCCGCGTGCCCGGTGGCGTCGCCACTTCGCACCAGTGGTTGGAGACCGACCGACTCGCCACCCAGTTCGCGAACGGCACCATCAAGCTAACCACGCGTCAGGCATTCCAGTTCCACGGCATCATCAAAACCAATCTCAAGCGCACCATCGCCGAGATCAACCAGGCCGCGATGGACACCATCGCCGCCTGCGGCGACGTGAACCGGAACGTGATGTGCAATCCGAATCCCCACCTATCAAAGATCCACGCGCTCGCCCTGAAGACGGCGGAAGACATTTCC
>JBIPND010000552.1:0-3202 GCA_044374015.1 Luteolibacter sp.
TCGGGGGTTTAGTTGGAAAGCGGTTTTTTCTCCACCTTCAGACGGAGATAGGCGTGTTTGACGGCATCGCTTGGAACGAATTCGACGATGACGTCATCCACTTCCGGGCGATTCGAGTGGCGGTAGATTTCCCTAACGTTCGCCCCGCCGTTTTGCCAGGACTTCGAATCGATGGATATTTCGATCTGGTAATCAATATCCTCGGCCATCATCCGCTCGACATACTTGAGCTGGGCCTTCCCCTTGTCACGGGTGACGCGGGGGATCTCGACGGGATCCACCTTCATCCTGGGGTCCAGCAGCAGGGCGTATTTAAACAGGTTGGAAATACCGTCGCCTGACGCACTGGCCTCGGGACCGGAGACCGCCGGATTGGTGCGCTCATTCGCGGGAAAATGGAATGCCTGCCAGCGCTCGAAGGTGTTCTGATCGGACGACTCCCCGGGTGCGGGCGCGCTCAAGCGGGAGGCAAACGGTTTCCGGGGAGACTGCCCCTTGGAGGGCATCATCGCCGGGTAAACGCGGCCGTTCAACTCACCCATTTTATCCAGCAATTCGGCATAGGGAACATACTCGTTGTCCATGGTCCCGCTGAATTTGAACCAATGCCAGCCGATAGCCCCCGGATGATCCATCAGCCCAAGCGCATGATTCTGATAGAACAACCCGCGGTCCAGCTGGGTGGCGACCCGGAACCCCGCGCCCGTGGCCTTGTCGGTCAGATCGCTGCGTTTCGCATACCATTCCGACTGGATGAACGGGCGTCCGGAGCTCTGCAGCCATCCGGTCATGCTGTTGGTGGAAGGACTCCATGCGTGGTAATAGTTGACGCTGACCACGTCGAGCGGCCGTGAGCCCCGGAACAGCGACTTGGTGAGGGTCCGGCCATGCTGGCGACTGCCGATCACCAGATGATTCGGCGCGTGTTTCCGCAGCGCCTTGGCAACCACGGTATAGTAAGTGAATGCGACGTGTTCGACAAACGCGTCATTGTCCTCCTTGGAATACTTTTCGGGCTTCCGCTTGCGGGCGGCAAGCCAGCGGACGGCTTCCTGATGGCCTCGATCGGTGGCCGGAAGGGCGAGGTAGAGCTTGAGGGCGTCGGGACGGATCGGCAGTTCGTTGTCGGTGTAGTGGCCCAGCACAAATGGATCATCCTTCAAATGCGCAACCTTGCGTTTGGCGTATTCATCCGAAAAATCCACGAACGCCTCATCAAAGACCGGGATGGTTTGATTGAGATAGCCGCGCTTGCCACAGGATGCGGGGCGCTTGTTGCGATAGATCGCCATGAAACTGTTGGTGGTGGTGTAGGGCATGCGCGCTTTCGCCTGATTCAGGGAACCGACGTCCGACCAGCGCCCGATCGTGTTGAAGGAGTATTGGCGCATGAAGTCCAGGGTCGACCCGGCCTTGGTTTCGATGCCGCTGGCTTGCGCCGACTCTTGCTCGTTCTTGAGCAGCCTGAGATTGAGTGTATTCATTCCCACGGAAATGAATGGATAGCCGAGGGGATCGATGAACCACCAGCGCTTGTCCCGGAATTCGGTGCGGAAGAAGCCGCTTGCGGTGGCTTGCCAGGCTGCTTTGTAGCCGCCGTAGATTGAGAGTTGGTCTTTTGCGACCGGTGCCACCGGGCCCAAGGACGCCACCGTCCGGACCTTGCGCTGCGTCCATTTTTTACCATCCGCCACGCTGGCGGTGGTTTCGGCGGATGTCGCCAGGGACGTCAGAGTCATGGCTGACAGGACGGCGATTCGGATGATCGATGAATTGGAGATCACGGAGGGAAATTTCAATTTCGGACTTTGTTGGTTATCGCGGATTGGCATCTGTTACTTGGTCTCAGCCCGGATTTTCCGGCGCTTTGAAGCCGCGCTTGATGGGCGGGTTCCGGGCTACAGGTCACGGGTTCTTCACCAGCCGCCACCACCAAGCTCAAACTTAGCGGGCATCCAATGAGCGACAAGCAAACGAGGCCTGTCTTTTGATACAGGCGGGCGGACCCGCCCGATGGGGCCTAACCGCAGGTCCAGCAGGCTCCGCCGTGTTAGGGGGAAGCAAGCGTGGCGCGAAGCCGGCAGAAGAGCCGCTGGTTTGGAGCGGCGAGCGCGAGCGGCAAGCGCACCCGCAACTCGTCCACGCCAGGGCCGTAGGCGTCGGGGGTCACCTGAACGGTCACCCCGGACTCGCCGTTCGTGGCAGTGGTCCAGAAATCCGTGAGGCCGCCATATTCGACGGCGGCGACCAGGCCCGGCGTGTCGCGCGCGGCGTGAGTGCGGCGGTGGCGGAATTCCAAGTGGGTGGACGTCAGTGTGGCGGACGGCGCGAGATGGGCCGAGCCAGCATTTGGCCGCGCCGGGTTCGGCTGGCCGCCGAGGATGAACTCGATGAGGTTGGGCAAGCCGTCGTGGTCGGGATCCGCGATGGGTTGGGCCGCTGAGCCGGTGAGGCCGGTGGTGGCGATCCATGCGTCGTAGCCGCCCGGAGTCAGGACCAGTTCCAAGGTGTTGCCGGTTTGGCGAACGCTCCAGCTGCCGGCGGCAGGCGAAAATGCGGCGGAGTTGAGAACCACGGCGGCCGGGTTGAATCCGGTGATGCCGCCAAGCCCGCGGGCGATCACGAAGGCGCGAGGGCTGGTGGGGAGGTTGGTGACTTGGTTGGGAAGGATCGTGATTTCGAGTGGCTGGGACGGGGTGGCCGTCAGTTGCAACGACGATGCTACGAGGAGATCCCAGGCGGTTCCCGGTGAGCCGTTGGCGTCGCCGAGTTCCCACGTGTAGCGGCTGCGCGGGCCGATGACAGCAGTGCCGGCGACCGTCAATTTTCCGATTCCCGCGACACCCGGCGCGAGGCCAGCGGCGGAACCGGCCACCGTCGAGGTGGTTGTGAGCGTGGCGACGGAGCCGGTGCCGGCGACCGTGCCGCCGCCCTGCACCGTGACGGGGGCGGCGAGGCTGCCGGTGATCTGGAGCAATCCGTCGAGCACGCTGGCCGCGCCGGTCGCGGTGGACTCGCCGGTGAGCGTCCAGGTGCCGGAGCCGGCTTTTTCCAGGGCGAGCGGATCGCCGTTGCTGCGGTTTTGCAGGCGGCCGCTGATGACGCCGGTGGCGGTACCGGCAAGGTGGACGACGCGGCCCGTCGTGTTTGGAGTGAGGTCGCCGGTGAGAGTGAGGCTGCCTGCGGCACTGGTGAAGCGTGT